>CAIJXO010000093.1 GCA_903824735.1 uncultured bacterium
CTTTTTCTAATTCCTTATCCTATTTCTACTATTCCTTTCGTCACCGTAATTTGTGATTTGAAGCACCCCATCAGTTCACGTTTCTCTTCGTTCGTTCCGTCTTTTAGTATGTACTTCGCATAGCTTTTAAGGTCTATATCTTCATGCTTCTTATTCGGATTCTGTATCCCAAGCACTCCTTTTTGAAATCTGTTCTGTCTCTTTAACTCTTCCTCAAATTTCATCTGCACACCAGTCTGATTGAAATCTATCTTATCCATTATCTTCAGTAATTGATCCGTAAGTTCTTCTTCTCTTAAATACTGATTCTTACACATTCTGTCTTTTGATCGTCCGCATCCGTAGTAGATATACTTTGCGACTGTACCGTTTTTTAATTGCTTGTACTTTTCTTCAGCCGATATTCCTGATCCGCATAATCCACATGTCATGAGCTTAGTAAATATGAACTCGTGACTCTGACGTTGAATGTTATCTCGCTTGAGCTGTTGTTGTACTTTCTCAAATAGTTCTTTAGTTACTATCGGCTCATGCTTTCCTTGGTACCAGTTACCTGAACCCCTCGGGTATTCAAATGTGCCGTAGTAGATCGGGTTCTGAAGTGTGCGGAATATGTTGCCAAGTGCCACATGTTTGTTTCCTTGGCTTTTGAAGTTAAGTTCAAACCTTAGCCATTGATCTACTTTTCGCCCTGACCATTTTTCATATGCCACTTTCTCAAACATTTTCTTCACGACATGAGCACGATCTGGATCAGGAATGATCTGACACTTCTTATCCATCAGTTTCTGATTCAAATATCCGAGTGGGGCAACTCCGGGCCATAGACCCATCTCTACTCTCGTTCTCAGTCCTCGCTTCACATTGATACCTCGATTGTCGTTCTCAAGCTTTGCCTGCGACCCGAGAATCATAAGGAGAAATTTCTCGTTCGGATTGTTTCTGAAGCTCTGACTATATGTGCGTATCTCTTCCAATTTCCCTGAGTCCATCAAGTCCACGATTTTGCCGAGGTCGCCAGCGTTTCTTGAGATACGATCAGGTGCCCATGTGAGAATCCCATTGAACTTTCCACCCCGTAGTTCTTCGACTATCTCGTTAAACACTGGTCGTTGTCCTGTCTCTTTCGCACTGTGCGATTCTCGCTTCATGGCGACCACTTCAAGCCCCTCACGCTCCGCTAACTGGAGCATTTCCTTGATCTGACTGTCGATACTCAAGACCTGCCGTTCCTCGCTCTCCGTACTCTTTCTGGCGTATAGGCAGTATTTGACCACCGTTGGGGCTACTACTTTCGCCCTAGTCCCTGCGGGCATTTGTGTTGTTTCCATACACCAATCAATGACGCGAATCGCTCGAAGAGTCTAGAGCGTCTCACACCCTTTATTTTTCCTTAAATTTGTTGTATTTTTAGGGTATGACCTTTGAGGAAAGAATAAGAACACATATGGGTGGACTAGACCTCGATCTTCGAAAGAAGCCCGAGGGTTTTTCTCGTTATATGGATCAAAAAGTAACACCTGATGTTTTAACCTTTATCTCCGACTGTATTGTTAACTTTTTAGGAGGCAAGGATCCTCAGACAGTGTTCACAACTAAAGATCTATGGGATTTCCAATACTTTCAGAAAAATACCGTTGCGATTTTTGGTAAACCCTCTCCAACAAATGAAGCAGCTCGTGCTGAATATGACAAGTTCATTGCTCAACCACTAAAGACACTCGCTTTCGCCCAAATATTAAAAGAGACAAAAGTTGGGGTACGAAATACATACCAAGTCACTCAGTCAGAGATTTTAGAGTACATCGCACAAAATGAAAGAAATGCTTGGGTATTTTTAGTTGTATATGCTGAGAAAGTTTTGACTGACAGCGGTTTTAAAGATTTAGAGTCTTACAAAGATAAGGCAAAGGCCGGTACTGTCACTCAAGAAGATTTTGAACTCCTCAAAACAAAATTTGAGTCATTTATGCGTGGCTACACGAATATCAATGGTGATACTGAAATACGACGTATTTTCCCAAAGGTTCTCAACCCTTACGCCGTTTACCATATGATCAACGGATCAGAAGACGGGAGAATGACTGAGAATCGATTTGCTTACTCAGATTTGATGTATAACCGTAGTAATTTTCGAGACCTTGGAAAAGATAAAGCAATTACACGCCAAGAATCTGAAGAGATTATTGTAGAGAAGCCAGAACTTTCTGCATATAAAGTGCAAAAAGCTAAAAATATTATTCGAAGAAACCATACAGCTAGTGAGGTTAGAGACAGTTTTGCAAATGGTGAAGCCACTCAGGTTCACCACATTTTCCCCGAACATGAGTTTCCACAAATATCTGCGTATGTAGAAAACCTTATACTCTTAACCCCTCAACAGCACAACACAAAAGCTCACCCGAGTAATCATACTCAGACTATAGATCGTTCCTACCAGAGAGAGTGCCTGTTATCTAAGATTGATTCAATCGAAGCATCTCTAAGACAAGGTAAAGACGTTTACTCAAAAGAATCATTCATACATGTAATCAATACAGGACTTTCCCTTGACCTGTCTACGAATACAACTTTTGATGAGGTTAAAGCTAAAATAAACGAACTGTATATTTAGTTTGCTTTCACTCCAAAAAAGAAAACGGAGTTGTTGTCTATGTTTAATGACCTAGTACCGTGGTTTCTTGCCACTTTGTAAAATTCAGTAAATTCTTCTGTTCCAAAATAATCTAGATCTTTTTCAGTTATCTTAACCTCTCCAGATTTAAGAGTAAGAATTGCAACAGAACCATCAACAATTGTGTTATCGGGCAAGAAAGATGCTCGAGGCGCATAAGTCAAATTCGGTACAAGAATACTATCTTCTTTGTTCCAGAATTTTGATA
>CAIJXO010000094.1 GCA_903824735.1 uncultured bacterium
ACAATTATCAAGTCCGACAAAAGATTTACTTACGAGTTAGCCCAGGAAACCTTGAACGCTGGAGGTGGTGAATTCTACAAAGAGTTAAAGACCCTAGATGATACCGCCAAGAAACTTCGTAAAGAAAAAACTCTTCACGGTGCGATTGATTTTGAGCAAGATGAAGTGGCGTTTGAACTTGATGATAATGGTAAACCAATAAGAATCTACAAGAAGCAGAGACTAGATACGCACAAGCTTGTCGAGGAGTACATGCTTTTGGCGAACAAGGAAGTCGCCGAGTTTATCTTTAAGGCCTATAAAAAGAGCAACTCGGACAGTCCTTTCTTGTACAGAATTCACGATTTGCCAGATACAGACAAGATCGCCGCTCTAGGAATTTTTGTGAAAGCGCTAGGATATAATCTAGAGACCGACAAGAAAAAAGGCATCTCGGCTAAAGATTTACAGAATCTTTTTAAACAAATTGAAGGTAAGGCCGAAGAAGGTATGATTAAAACAGCAGCTGTTCGTTCGATGGCCAAAGCCATCTATTCGACAAAAAATATCGGCCACTTTGGCTTAGCTTTTGAATTTTACACCCACTTCACTTCCCCAATCCGTCGTTATCCTGATCTTTTAGTACATCGGCTACTTGAAAAGCATCTGAAAGATGAACGCTTACCAAAAAGCGAATGGATTAAATATGAAAAAATCGCCACTTTAGCGACTGAGCAAGAAATCCGCGCGGCTGAAGCGGAACGTGATTCCAAGAAATATAAACAAATTGAATTTATGCAAGATAAGGTCGGACAGACTTTTGACGGCACAATTACCGGAGTAACCGAATGGGGTGTCTATGTCGAAGAGAAAAACACTCGCGCTGAAGGCATGGTCCGTATTCGCGATCTGGGTAGCGATTACTTTGTTCTCGATCAGAAAAATTACTGTTTGGTTGGCGAAAAAACCAAGAAGAAACACAGCCTAGGTGACCAAGTTAAATTCAAAGTCACTAGTGCTTCGCTTGAGAAGAAAGCGATTGACTGTGTACTAGTTTAAACTAAGCTTGAGGAGTAATTTGTACTTGAGTACAATGAGCGCAGCGCTTAGCAGAAATAGGCATATCACTCAAACACTCAGTGCACTTTTTAGTGGTCGGATCGGCTGGTGGTTCTTTGCGGGATTTCGCGATTAAGATGTTCATTGGCTTAATTACAAAGAAAAAGACAGCAGCCGCAACGAGGATAAAAGAAATCAAAGCGTTAATAAAATCACCGTACATAAAAACACTGCCATTTATAGTAAACTTGAGTCCAGAAAAATCTGGAACCTTGGCAATTGCGGCGATTAGTGGAGTCAGAATATTTTTAACCAAAGAACTGACGACCGTACCGAAAGCGGCACCGACGACGACACCGACCGCTAAATCAACGACATTCCCTCTTAATAAAAACGACTTAAATTCTTTTAATATTGTCACGCGAGTTATTTTATCATAAAGACTTTTATCTTTGAAGTTTGACCAGTTACCAAGGAGATTGTACTTGGGGCCACGTCAAAATAGCGTGCGAGAGCTTTGATTATCGCCTCATTGGCCTTACCGTCGACCGGAGCTTCTTTGACTGAGACTTTATAAGTATCGATTTCAGCCAACTTCTCCACTTTCTCAATCTTGGCTTTGGTTTTTGCTTTAACTAATATTTTCATTCTAGTATCTCATCTTTTCTTCTTCTTTCTTAATCACTTTATCCAACACTTTATTCCAAATACTTAAGTGCCGAGTCAAGGGA
>CAIJXO010000095.1 GCA_903824735.1 uncultured bacterium
AAACTAAGGATAAACCTCGAAGGTCTTAAGGATTTTACTAATTTATTTTCCTCTGATGTAAGATTTTATTATGGCACTGATACTGAGAAGATCGGTTCAATAAATTTTATTTCTGCAGTTAAAAATATCTTTGGAAGAAACAGAGTCTTCAGCAAACAGATTCAGTATGTTCGTCACCATCTCAATGGCGATGAACTTATTGCAAATACTAGGTCAACATTTGTGGATTTAGATGGTTTTTTCGTAAGAATACCAAAGTGTAATTTTGATGTCGAGATGTCAGTGGATTCCATAAGATTGCTGGATCAATATGATACGCTTGTAGTATTTTCTGGTGATGCTGACTTTATTGCGCTATTTAGATATCTTAAAAAGAAAGGCAAGAAAATAATATTAATCAAGGGAGGCCATATTACAAATGATTTAAGGAATAACGTGAATTTGGTTGTAAACGCACAACGTATTAAGAGATATATCACTAATATTGAAATGACCGTAAAGCAAAAACCTAGCGTTTAAGCCAGGTTTTGCGAATCGAAACTCGTATCCACGAGCAGGTACTAATAGTATACTTCAAAATTGAATCATTGCAAGCCTGTGTGCTGTGCACCGCGAAGCTCATTCAGATGAGCGAAGTGGTGACCCAAGTGGTCGTAAATTGGAATCAGATTAGCCAGTATATTTGGGATTTTAAACAAATTTTGGTATGAAGAAACCGCCCAACCCTGAATGCGGAAGGACGGTCCTTCAGCGCTCGGGTACGGGCGGGTATTTTCAGTCTTCGCGGTTCGTATTGGGACCCAGATGCTGCTGGAGACAGGCAGGCATCTCGATCTTGACTCCAATTCGTGAAAGAGTGTCCACGACCCCTCTGCAGTAGCCGTAGATACGTTCGCGGTTTCCACCACCACCGCTCTTCTGAACCACGACCCCGTCCTGAACGAGTTCCACCACATCTTCACCTTCCTTCTTCCAGCGAATAAATAACTGACATTTCATCTTGCTATTCTCCTTTTTCCTATGTTGAGTTTTTACAGGGCTTATAACCTTCAAGTAGTTAACTTAAAAACTAGAAGCCATGTAAAAGACTCAAACTAATCTACTATTACTATATATGAATAGAATGATTTGTCAACTTGTGCCAAGTGGTCGTGAATTGGAATCAGGTAGTGGAGGGTATAAAAATTACTTAGTCAGTCTATTTAAACTTTACTAGTATATCAACTATGTTTTTTAGTACAGTTTGGTCGGGTACTATTTCTTTCAGTTCCTTGATTTTACTTACAATGTCAATAATCTTAGCTTTTTTATTTGTATCCTTTTTGACATTTTCGACATCAATATTTTTTTCAAAAAGATCCTCATAGATATTACTTATGGTTTCTCGAATAAAGGCTGTATTTTCTTCCCCAGTTTTCTTACTAGTTTCGATAATAAAATCGGCATGGTTTCTCATAACTTCGGCTATAGTTGCTTTAAAGGCATATTTTTCATTTAAATCCCTCTCTTTACCATATTGGTGTATTGCTATGCCTATCATAAATAGCAATGGCGATGTAAAAGTAAACCTTAAAACTATAACAGACAGCTCTGGGATTTTTGTTATATCATTTTAATATGGGGCAAATAAAATGAAATGGAATCTAAC
>CAIJXO010000096.1 GCA_903824735.1 uncultured bacterium
ATCTACAGTGTGGATATGAAAACTGGCAGAGAGAGCTTGGTCACAAACTACCTTACTCCCGATGAGCTGTGGAATAAGACTTTTGCTGTTCAGAATGAATGGAGAGAAAAATTTAGTAACGTTCCCTTTGAAGATATAAATAAAACCAAATCACCCAGATTTTATCAAGAAATTGCTGTTAATAATGTCTTAGAGGCAGTAGCGAATAATAAAAACCGAATACTATTAACACTCGCGACCGGAACAGGAAAAACTACGATCGCTTTTCAAATAGTTTGGAAATTATTTCAAGCTCGTTGGAATTTGAAACGGGACGGTAGTAGACGACCGAGGGTCTTATTTTTAGCAGATAGAAATAATCTTGCAAACCAAGCCTTTGGAGAATTTACTGCCTATTCAGCTTTTGCCGAAGACGCCTTGGTGAGAATTAGTCCGAAAGAAATAAGTAAGAAAGGAAGTGTACCGACAAACGGGAGCATCTTCTTCACCATTTTTCAGACTTTTATGAGTGGTACCGATAAGGACGGTAAATCGGCTCCATATTTTGGAGAATATCCAGCAGATTATTTTGATTTTATTATCATAGATGAATGTCATCGTGGTGGAGCAAATGATGAGGGGAATTGGAGAGGTATTTTAGATTACTTTGCCCCCGCTGTTCAGTTGGGTCTAACCGCTACTCCAAAGCGTAAAGACAACGTCGATACATACAAGTATTTTGGTGACCCAGTTTATATCTATTCACTAAAAGAGGGTATCAATGATGGCTTTCTGACCCCATTTAAAGTTAAACGTATTAAGACAACACTTGATGACTATATATATACGAGTGACGATAAAATCATTGAGGGTGAAATTGAGGAAGGTAGACTTTATACTGAACCGGACTTCAATAAAATCATCGAAATAAAAGCTCGAGAGGCAAAACGCGTCAAAATCTTTATGGATGACGCAAATCAGAATGAGAAAGCGATAATCTTCTGTGCAACACAAGATCACGCTGCCGCAGTTCGTGATTTGGTTAATCAATACAAGAAAAGTACTAACCCAAATTATTGTGTTCGTGTTACTGCCAACGACGGAGAATTGGGTGAGCAATTCTTGCGGGAATTTCAAGACAACGAAAAGACGATACCGACTATACTTACCACGTCTCAAAAATTATCTACTGGTGTGGACGCAAGAAATATCCGCAATATCGTATTGATGCGCCCGGTGAACTCTATGATTGAGTTTAAGCAGATTATAGGCCGTGGAACACGTTTATTTGACGGAAAGGAGTTTTTCACCGTCTATGACTTCGTAGATGCCTACCATCATTTTGCAGACCCTGAATGGGACGGCGAACCGATAGAAGAAAATCCTTGTCCTAGATGTAATGAATTGCCTTGTGTATGTGAGGTTACACCTACCAAGTCTTGTTCAGTTTGTGGTAAATCACCCTGTGAATGTGAGAAACCACCAAAAATTTGTACTGTTTGTGAACAATTTCCCTGTGTCTGTAAAAAGAAAGTGAAGGTGCAATTAACTGGTGGAAAAGAACTTGAGATACAACATATGGTTTCGACATCTTTCTGGAGTGCTGACGGTAAACCTATCTCTGTAGAAGAATTTTTGCAAAATTTGTTTGGCACACTACCTAGCTTATTTAAAAATGAAGATGAGTTGCGCGAGATTTGGAGCAATCCAATCACCAGAAAAAGTCTATTGGAAAAACTAGATCAGGCAGGTTATGGAAAAGAGGAATTAACTAATTTACAGAAGCTTATTGACGCTGAAAAGAGCGACCTTTTTGATGTGTTGGAATATGTGTTTAATAGTGATATTAAGCCCATCACACGTGAAGTTAGGGTGGCAGCTGCTCAAGGCGCTATTTTCGCTTCGCTAAATAACAAACAAAAGGAATTTATTGAGTTCGTATTGAGCAAGTACATAGAGACTGGAGTGGAAGAACTTGACCAAGAAAAATTGCCGATACTGCTTACAAACAAGTACCAATCTCTTGAAGATGCTAAAGATGTGCTAGGAGAGGTTAATAGTATTAGTTCTTTATTCTTTAATTTTCAAAAGTTTTTGTATAAGCAGTAATATAGGGTGATTTTTATTAATTAAATTTAAGTGAAATGAAGATACCGACCAAAAAAGAAACTTCAGTGGAGGTTGTGCCGACTGAAAAATCAATGCAGCCATTTTTTGAGAGAACCTTAGCGAGTGTCAGAGAAGATATCGCAGACAATCCTTACATTCAAGAGACATTTAAAGTACTCCCCGTTGGCGGGTATAGAAGTGCTATAGGTTCTCTATGGAATGCCGTCGTGGATGATCTGCGTAATAAAATTATGCACCGTAGCTTAGTCCTTTTTAATAAAGCTGCCGGGGTGGGTAGAGATGTAAAATCTTACGAAGATTTTCAAAATTTTGTTAATGATGATCAGCTTATTGAAGGTGCGTACAAAATAGGTGTTATCGGATGGGAGGCTTCAAAGATTTTGCGCCACGCCAAAGAAATCAGACACATTTTTAATGGGCACCCCAAAAGTTCCGAACCCTCTATATTACGGGTCCTTGCAATGTTTGATGACTGCGTGAAGTATGTTTTAATTGAGCCTTATCCTGCCCAGATCGTAGACATTGACGATTATGTTAATACGATGGACTCGGCACAGTTTGATCGCAACACTATTGCTGTGGCTAACGCTCTTACGGAATTGCCTGAAATATATAAAGATGAATTGATAAATAGGCTATTTACAGTATATGTACACCCAAATACGTCTTCTGTTCTTAGGTCTAACGTTGAATTCGTGATACCTGTTCTTTGGTCTGTTCTTCCAAAAGAAGTAAAGATAAAAATTGTTCGAAGAGTAGATCAAGAAATTACAAAAAGTAATAGTGGTCAGACAGCAAACGCGTTTGCCTTTGTTAATATAGTTGGAGCAAATGCATATCTAAGTGCTACCGCAAAAAATTATACATTAGTGCCGCTTGTAAAAAAGTTAAAAGAGTCACTAGACGACTGGGATAAAGAAAGTGAATGCGTTCAGGCGCTTTTACCATACGCGGCGAACATACCAGTTGATCTAATAAATGAATATGTATCCTGCTTGACCCACACTTATGTAGGCTTTACAGGGGGCAGTCCTCAATACAGTCGAAGTGATTTTTATTCAAATCGAGCAGCCGAATTAATTCCAAAAATGTTTGAGGTTTTTGACGATACGGCGGCGCTTGCATTTATTGAAACAGTTAAGAACGGCGAGCTTTTACGTAAACGTATTCACTCTCCAAGTAAGTTGAATAGACTTCGCTCGCTCGGAAATATGGTACTAAGCCGTGTGTCAGCATCATTCTCGGGTAGAGCTTTCTTGGAAAACCTAGTTGATGAAAATAAAATTGAGGATTTTATAAATAGCCTGCCTGCCCTTCAAAAACAATCCTAACTAGATAGTCAGTAGTAAACTATTAATCTCGCTCAAGTTAATGTTAGGAAACTGATATTCTTCCGCCCAATCTATTGTTCGAAAATCGTCTACTAGAGCGAGCAAAATTTTTAGCCTTATTTTACAAGGGCCATTTTTTACTACCTATCTTTGGATTAGAACCTTTGATACAATAATTATTATGCAAAAAAGCCTTGAACAGCTACATCAGCAATTGGAAGAAGTTAATCATCTTAGAGAAGCCAGAGGGCAAGAAAAACTGAAGGCGGAAACTGAAGATTTTAATGCTACCCCCAAAGAGCTTATAGAAAAATACGGCAATCTCTATTATGAGTATTTAGAAGATCTGAAACTTGTTATTCAGAACAGGGTAATGACGGCCGGAAATGAGGAGGAAGTTTTTGAAGTGGTGGCAGAATTATTCGGACCTGAAAAATCGTTATTGATCAAAGAAGAAGTTGAACATAAGTTGTCTACACTAAAAAAGGAGCTTTCTGTTTTTAAAAAAATGGTCTTCTCTTCAATCATAACAATGTTTTTTCTTGGAGTTGGTCTAATAGGTGGAGAAACATTCTTTCGAGTAAAAGACAAAGAAAGGGTTAGCCGGGGAATAAAAATCAATCCGATTCTGGCTGCTCAAAGTTCTGATGGAATGATTTTTAAGGCTGATCGAGGAGATGATGAATATGGCTCGTTAGAACAAGTGTTGGTTGTACCAGGTTCGGTAAAAGCCGAAAATGAAAAAAAGAAAGCAGCGCTACAAGATCAATTAAAAAGAAAGGAAACTACTGAGAAAGAATTTGAGGAGCAACTTTGGGAGATTGAAAATGATAAGCAACAAGGTTTTGTCGATTCTTATAGCAATGGAATAATCACTTTTGAACAATTAGCAATTCAAGTATGGTCTGCAGCTGAAAAGGGCATGTCAACAACAATTAACCTGGGTGACTCTAGCACTTCTGGTTGGGAAAGTAATATTGTTACAGAAAATGCTCTCACGATTGCCCGAGCGGTGTACTTAAAACTAAAAGTTCTTGATCCGTCTTTGTCGGCGGATAGTTTTGATGAAATGGTAAGTCAGAAGTACCCCGGCCGCCAAGATCTTGATAATGCATTGGTTGAGGAATTAGAACAGTTAAAGCAGAATCCACTATTTCAGACGGTTTGGAATGAAAATTGGCAGACTATTAAAGAATTAGCTAAGTCGCCACTGACGACTTACGATACTTATTCCAGTAAGATGGCCCAGATTGACCAAAATCACCACTATCTAAATCTAGGCGTTCCTGGTTATAGTAGTGTGCATGGAGTTGCTTTTACCAGAAGGATAATAGACCAGCTAGAATCGGCAAAGGTTTTGACTAATATTGATAGTGCCACAATCTATTTTGGAAATAATGATTCTGTGAATAACGGTAATGTCGAAGATGAATATTATATTGGAGACGAGACCGATAGACCTCTGCTATTACATACAGCGGCAAAATTAAAAGAGGCTTCTACTGGCATCTCTAGTTTTACCCGTGTGAGTCCGGCCAGATACGAACATAATTTGCAAATTATGATTGATACATTAAAAGCTGCAGGAATTAGAAATATCACTCTAATTATTCCGGTTGTTCCACTTAATTGGACACCTGGTGAGAGGGCTGGAGTGGAAGCGCCAGAGAATATTTCCGGTCGTTATCAAAAGGATAAGAGTAAAGCCGCTGAGATGCTTGAACAGGCTAGAAATAAATACGCAGAGGTCTATCAGGCCGTTTTTACCAGTGGCGATGGAATTAAGCCCGACTATGAAGCAGCGAGAGATTTAGCAAAAGAAGCTATTGAATTAGACGTGATGGTTCCTAGAATAAAAAAAGCCTACATTGAAAGAATGACCAAGGTGGCCATGGAAAAGAAGACAAGTTTCATAAATTTGGAACCCGTTCTGCCAATTATTGATGGTGGTGGACGAGCTCATAGTCCAAAAGACAAGGATGTTATCTCAAACGATTATTGTCATCCTGGTGAACATGTAAATATTTTGCTCGCTTTAGCTGAAGCAGTAGCAAAATCAAGTGTGTCCGAAGATATAATTAACCGAACAAAAGAACAACTTGTTGCTTTACTTATTGAACCTGAGATAGCAGACTATGAAATAAAAAAAGTTATTGATTCTTGTGTGGTTGTTTCAGGTGCACCAGTGGAGGCTTATGAGAGATTGGCCAAGGCCAAAAGAACACGTTATACCTGGGCAGATATAAGTAAATAGAATTTTAAGAATTTTTTACTTAAAACAATTTCTAACTTCCTCCAGCCACTGGAGCCCTCCACAATACTTCCATGTCCTTTTATTTCTTGTATTCGGACAGGTTTTGGAACTTTTGGTATAATTAAGTAATGACCATTGTTCATATTCATTTAGAACGAACGGGTGGTGTTTCAATTCAAAATTTATATGAGAAAAAATACCCCGGTCCTGAGATGGTCTGGTATAGTGTACGTGATGGATTATTTGCTCCTTTCAACATCAAAACCGCGAACTATACAGTCGGTTGGCATCTAAAAGTTTATGCCTTTATATCATCTAAACTTCCCTTTGTACGAAAAATAATGTTGATGATTAGAACA
>CAIJXO010000097.1 GCA_903824735.1 uncultured bacterium
AGATATTGACAAGTCCACTTCGATAGCATCCAGGCTCAAGCCCTGACTTTTATGCACAGTAATAGCCCAAGCCAAACGCAAAGGAAACTGGCTGATAACCGCTTTGGCCTTGCCATCTTCTTCAATCATCCAATTTGCCGGTTTTACATGAATAGTTTTTCCTCTAGCGGTTTGAACAACCGGACCATCATGATCAAAAGCCACTATTTTACCAAGAGTCCCATTTACATAACCTTCCTCAAAATTATTTTTTACAAACATCACCTTGGCCCCGACTTTTAATTTCAAAACTTCTGGCGCGAGACAACTTTTTTTCAAAGAATCCACCAGTGGTTTCCTCCCCTGACTGTCCATATTATATTCCCGGCCTTGACCATGAAGTTTTTCTAATTCTCTTTTATTTATTTCATCCACATCTATATTGTGCGTATGAAGTCTGGTGGGTTCTAAATTAATTAAATTCTTTACATTGTGCCGACTCTTCAAATGCTTCATCCCTTCATCTGATAATCTATTTCCTCTGATCTCATTTAATACTTTCAAAAAAGCCGTATCGGTCTGGCGATGTTGTTCTTCTAAATAGCAAATTTTAAAATTAGCCGTCTCCCATATTTCTGCTTCATAGGCAAATTTTGCAGCCGGTTCACCAGCCCTAGCAATAGGTGGAAGCTGGAAAAAATCACCGCATAAAATAATTTGCAGACCACCAAAAGGCGCGTCATTATTTTTCATATGACGGCAAATCTCATCTATCAGATCCAGGCGAAAATGATGAAGCATAGAAACTTCGTCTATTACTAAAACCTGTGTTCTTTCAAATCTATCTCGCAAATATTTTCTAGTTTTCAATTCTTCCAAATCAATTTTGGTCAAAGAATCTTTTATTCCCATCCCGGTCCAAGAATGAATAGTAGTTCCACCCATATGTGTGGCGGCAATACCAGTAGAGGCAGTAATACCCACATCCACATAATTATCTTTTAAAAAATTTATATATCTGTTCAGCAAATGTGTTTTACCACTTCCAGCCGGACCAGTTAAAAAAACATTGTGACCAAGTTTTAAAATTTCTAATGCCTCACTCTGTGTCATGTGAAGTATTGTACCATAAAAAAAATATATAAAAGAAAACCGCCCTCCAAACGGTTCTCGTTTGAGGACGGAAGTTAACGACACATGACAGGCTAGAGCATGGACATGCCAGAGAAGTGACTCTTCCCCAGGATATTGTTTGTTCCCCGAGAGCGAATTTCTTCATCTCCACTGAAACAATCAAAGCCTCCGTGGCACCGACAGAGATAGAAATACGGATTACAGTTGTGATCTGTTGTCAGCCCACGCCCACCGAAGAACAATTTGCTTCGATATGTCTCAGTGAGCACATACTGCAAAAACTCGCGCACCCGAACCGGATACTGACCGGAGCAATGCATTGACCAAACCAAGTCATTACCATGGGTGATGACTGTGGTTTCAGAGAATATCCCTGAATTTTGATTTTCATGAATATGCCGCGTGACACGAAACTTTCCCATCGGTATTTCTACCAATGTATAAAAGTCTGTGACAGGAGTTATAAACACCCCATGACCTCCAGTAAGGTGTTTCAGCATAGCCACTAAAAAGACTTGTTCAGCCTCTTCCATAATCTG
>CAIJXO010000098.1 GCA_903824735.1 uncultured bacterium
CTAATCACGGAATTAATATATCCATTATTATGTAATTCATTAATCGCATTATCTAGACTAGTCTTAAGAGATAATTCCCCTTTTTTGACCATCATTACGTCTCCATACACAACAAGAGGAGTAGAAACCAGCTTAATTTTACCTGGGTTATTCTTCATATATTGGTCGGCCGTACTAGAATCTTGAAAAGTCATATCCCCTTTCCCATCTACGACATTAACGAATAATTGAGAGGCATCAGTCAGCTGAGGAAGCTGTACAGTTTTAGCGTTAGGAAAATCTTGGGCCGCTATAACCTGTGAACTTTCACCGTCCAACGTAACTAACTTATAATTGGCGTTGTTCGCTACATTAATATCGCCATTAAACCTGTTGTCATTAATTCTAACGTAGGCATTAATTGAACTATAAAATAGTGGCTGGATAAACTCAGCACTTTTACCACGAGTAGAGTTACTCCAAGAATCAGAACCGATAATGTCGCACTTACCTGAATTCAAAGCTCCAATTGCATCACCCCAGCCCACCTCAGTATTCCAATCCACCTTTAAGCCCATATTCCCCGCCGCCTTATTTAAGGTTTCGTAAAATATTCCTGATAACTTTTTGGTGTTAGGATCTATAATAAAAGCTGGTGGAAAAGCTGTATAACAGGCTCTGATTACACCAGAAGCCATAACTTTATCGTAAACAGAACCCCCAACCGATCCAGTAGAAGATCCAGAGAATTTTACAGTAAGGAAACTAACAACGATAATCAAAACAATAACACCTAAAACTTTTGACCACTTATTTTGCATAACTTTTTTAATTAAATTTAGATAATTAATTTCTTAGTAAATATAATTTGTTATATTGTAACACTTATCATTACTTATTAGAAATCAAGTATCTTTTACTAAACTTATAAACTTTACACCCATAATACTACACAATTTTATCTATTTTGTCAAGAATTAGTGAACCGTGTAGCTAAATATTTGCAATATTTGTTGATATATAAAGCTATAATTCTGTTGACAATTTAGTAACAACAGTCTATAATGGACCCATGGTAGAGCAATTATTGAAGCAATTGGGGTTCGGTGATAAGGAGATTAAGGTCTATTTGACCGTCCTTGAACAGGGTAAAACCACCCCCGCGAATATTGCCCTACTTACTGGTATCAACCGCTCAACAGTCTATAGTATTGCAAAAGATCTACTGGAAAAAGGAGTAGTTGCGGAAGATATTGCCGGAACCAAAGGCTATCTTGTTGCGCTTCCCCCATCCGATCTAAAAAATCTCGCCAAAAAAGAAGAGCGAGATTTACAAAATAAAAAAGTGCTAATCGAACAAGTAACGGCGGAATTGCAGAACTTTACCAAAAATACCAAATATTCTATACCGAAAATTAGTTTTATTTACGAGGAAGATTTGGAAAACTTTCTATACAAGCAATCTCCAGTCTGGAATCAAAGTACGATGAGTAAAGACGGGACCTGGTGGGGATTTCAGGACCCAACGTTTGTACACCACTATCAAAAATGGATCGACTGGTACTGGCAATCATGCGCACCCAAAGATCTAGTATTAAAATTACTAAGCAACGATACCCAGCACGAGAAGGCTGTCGCAAAAAAGGGGTACGAAAATAGATTGATCAAATTTTGGAATAAAGGAAACAATTTTACGGCTACGACTTGGGTCTGTGGAGATTACTTGATCATGGTGACTACGAATCAGCATCCATACAACTTGGTCCAGATACATGACGCCACCCTGGCACACAACCTACGAGAAATGTTTAAAAATATTTGGGAATATCCACAATCCTAAGCCTCAGCTCCGTGAAACCACGAAACGTAGACTTCTCAAAATTGGCTAACAAATCTATTTTATCACCCACTTTCAACTCTGGCCCAAAGCTTTCTGGAGTTAAGAAGAAACCGATTGCTTTGATTGGGCGAGCTTTCGAGTTTGAGAAAGTGAGCTCGAGATGATTCTGTTCTTTACCAAAAATTTTAACATTTTCAATTCTCGCTTTCTCAAAAAGGAAAAGTGGCTTGGGATTATCTTTACCAAACGGCGCGAGCTTCTCGATCAAACGGTAATTTTCTAAATTCACTTCATCAAAAGTGATTTTCATATCGGGAACAAGTTCCTCTAATTTAAAATCGCTTTCAATGGTTAATCTTTCGTAAACGACATTTAGCTGATCCTCAAGTAAATGTACTTTTTCTTGTAAAACCGAGAAACCGCCTGCCATCGTGTGTCCGCCCTGCTCGCCTAGAATGCCGACCTCGACACCGCGCATCAGCTCGACTAAATCGACACTACCGTCCGAACGACAAGAGCCCTTCAGGACATTTCCGCCGTCACGACCCCAGAGGAAAACCGGGCAGCCGTGGTCATCCTTCAGTGAATTAGCCACAAGACCAAGCAAAGACGGCTTCCACTCTGGATTACCGATAACTAAGACTTTTCTTTTCTCCTCGCCATCACTCAATCTTTTCTCAATAATCTTTTTTATTTCTTTGGACATGGCCGCGACAGTACCTTTGCGCTCGCTGTTTATTTTATCCAAGTGTCGAGCGTAGACATCAGCTTTTTCTTCATCATCAGTCGCAAAAAGATTAAAAGCATCCTCAGGATTACCCATGCGCGAAGCCGCGTTTATTCTTGGTGAAATAGTAAAACCGATATCGTCTTCAGTCAGTTGATCTTGCTCGACTTTCAAAAGTCGCAGTAGCTTCATGATACCAACTCGTGGTGATTTTCGTAAAACTTTCAATCCATAAAAAGCTAGAGCGCGATTCTCATCCACAAGTGGCACCATGTCAGATAAAGTAGCGATACCGACCATATCCAAGAACCATTTTTCAGCGCCCTTTTTCAAACCAAAATCTTTTTTTAGTAAGATACCTTGAATTACTTTGTAAATTACACCCGAACCGCAGAGGCCCTTAAAAGGATAGCCACAATCTTTTCTCTTATGATCCACAATCGCGAAAGCTTCAGGTAAAATTTCTGGTGGTTCATGGTGATCAGTAATAATTAAGTCTATACCCAACTTTTTTATCTTCTTGGCTTCAGAAACGTCAGCGATACCGCAATCGATTGTAATAATTAAATCAACTTTTTGTTTGGCGAATTCTTCAATTGCCTCGTGATGCAAACCGAAGCCTTCATTATGACGATGAGGAATATAATTTGTAAAATTCGTAAAACCGATTTTTTTAAAAAAGTCATGCAAAGTTACAGCGCCCGGGATACCGTCAGCATCATAATCACTGTAAACAACTACTTTTTCTTTCTTTTCAATTGCCTGCAAAATCCGCCCCACGGCTTTATCCATATCTTTCAGTAAAAAAGGATCGTGCAAATCACGATCATAATCGGGATTCAAAAACTTTTCCGCTGCTTCCTCGGTATTTATCCCCCTGTTATTCAATAAAGTCTGTAAAAAAGTCGGGTAAGCCATAACAAACATACTATCATATACAACAAAACCCCACACGAGTGTGTGAGGTTGAACTTACGGCATGTGTTCGAGAGCCGGTGGAAATACCACGATTTTTTCCTGGAACAATCACCCATCAGTCTTCATCAGTTGTGGGATCACGAAACGGCATGGCCCAGAGCTATGCCAAGTGTTGTCATCTGATACCGGACGGCGATAAGCGTGGACATGATGGTGTTGAACAGACACGCTAGCGATGGCAAACCCCTCCTTCTCCTTGAAAAGGAAAAAAGTTTCATAATTTCTATCATCACTCAACCAATGACGGTGCGCCCAGCAGAAATACACTACCTGAGACTCCTGCCAGGACAGACGATCGAAGTCCACACCGAAGCCGGTGAGAATTTCAACGTATGTTCCGCTTTGCGCCATTTCATACACACTCGCGGTGGTTTGTGTGGTGGGTTGGCCCCCATTGTCAGCCCTGAATCCACCGCAGGACCCACCATTGAAAGCCTCAATGGAATTCTCAATGGTCTCCCGCCCATCAGTTGAACCGACGACGATCGTCTGTCCACCCGAAATAAGCCGTAGGTAAGGATTCTGTATGGACTCCCTGGTTTCAAGAACCTTCTGGTAAAAGTCCAGCACGACACCGATGTCGCGCTTACCCTCAAGAACCAGCTGATCCACTTTCACCTGAAGTCTCTTCCAACGTGCGATCTGGTCATTACTCATAACACTACTCCTATTTAATAAACTTCGTTACTCACGAAGCCCTCTGGTCCGAGGCAGGAGCTATGACTTTAGTAGTCACAGCCAAAAAACTCTAAAAAATTTATAGTCTTGTGGCTATGACCACTTGTTCCGTATCAAAGTTCTTATCTACATACTATTATACACCCAAAGGACTTGTTTGTCAACCGCCCCGTCTACCCACCACCTCCCCTCGCAGACCTGCCCGCCATCGCTACGCTCAGGCGTTGCAGGCGGGCTCGGGACTCCTCCCTGATCAAGGAGGAGAAAACAGAACTCCAAATCTTTACTCCGTTTTCCCCGCCTTAGTTAAGGCGGGGTGGACATCCAGCCTGCCAAAGCCTGAGGCTTGGCGATGGCTGGCAGGTCTGATGGACGGGGCGGTTTGGTCTTGAGGTGGTTAGTGGTGAAAAGATAAATCGAGTGTTAGAATATCTTCATGCCCAAAGATAAAAACTGCATATTTTGTAAAATCGTCGCCAAGGAAATTCCAGCGAAGATTCTTTTCGAAGATGATGACCTGATTGTACTTCAAGACATAAAACCCTCAGCGCCATTTCATCATTTAGTTATTCCCAAAGTACATATAAAATCGGTAGCAGATTTACAGGAAAAAGATGCCGAACTTATTGCTAAATTATTTTTTAGAGCGAGAGACGATGCTAAACTCGGCGGATTGAAAGGCTATAAAACTACTTTTAATGTCGGGCGTGAGGGCGGGCAAATAATCGATCACTTAC
>CAIJXO010000099.1 GCA_903824735.1 uncultured bacterium
CTCGACTAATTTCAAGCTGAATACCTTTGCCAGACAAGCACCTATTACAGATATTTTCTGGAGAATCTCCATTCAGATTTTCGCCCGCCTGCCTAATCTCATAGCCACCTTTTTTCAGGGCGTCTACTAGTCTCCTTATTGACTCTTGATCCAAACCACCAAGCATTAAAAAATTATCATCGCCTTTTGCTCCGTGTATAGAAATGATCTTGTTACTCTTCGATACGAGATCCAAACATCTTGGTTCATCAAAAGCCGAGCTTGTTACATGAAGATTATCGTTCTCCTCTTCGGTCTTCTTTACACCGATGAAACTATAGAACGAGAGACTGTCTTCCGCCAAAGCTTTGGCAATTTCAGTCGTACCAGGTTCTATATCACCACCATGAATAGCAATAACAGCAATCTGACTCTTACGATCGACAAGTTCAATTTTAAAATCCGCACCTTCTTTTTCGTGGTCTATAAGTTCTTGAAAATTGTGATATTTATCTGACATTATCGTAATCGACTAATCCACCATCTTTTAATTGGTGGCAGTGACAAAGTAGATAAAAGATAACCGACAGTCGGAATCAAAGCGTTTAGTAAATAATTTGTAACACCAATTGTGTACATAACAATCGAAGCAATAATATAGGTAACGACAAGGATAAGCACTCTTCTAAATGCACTTCGCTCCCAGGCCTTATCACCTTCGACTCGCAAATTCCTCTCTTTGATTTGCTCAATCTCGCTTTCAAGTTGTTTTAGTTTGTCTTCCATATAATAACTACATTAGGTCTGGTCTAAGCTTTTTAAGGTCGGTACGATTTAAAGGTGCTGTACCTAAAGATAGTTTAACATCAATTGTGCTTAATTCGTCCATAAAGTTGATGAAGTTTCCGACACATTTAGCAATATAATCATGTTCTATTACCAGACTTGTGCCACCAACTAAAACTTTTCTAACACCGATAGAATCAAGAAATTCTACAAACTTTGTAAAACCTTCTCGCGCATATTCAAACGATTCATCGGTCAAACGGCCAGAACTATCCACCTCATCCTTAATTGGCTTGCCTGGGACGATAGGATATGGCACGTGCAAAAGTGTAGGAACAACATAGACATCATAAGGTAAACTTATAACACCCTCACTAAATTCCCCCTCGTCTTTGGGCCAGTGATCCATTTCAGTTCTATTCTCAAGAATAATAACCGGCGGAGCCTCATCTGAGTTCACTGTACGAGCAAAAAACTGAAATACTCTTTCCTGATTTTCGATATTTTCCCCAACTTGATCGGTAGCCATTGGATGGACGAATACCCTTACCAGACCGTCGGCTTGTTTTACCCGTCCTTTAAGTATTTCCATCTGTTCAGCGTTCAAGCCAAACATTTCAAGAAAAACTCCTTGTTTGATTTGCTCCCCTCTATCGACTGGCTGTTTAAGTTTTTCGTTCATAAAAAGTTATTTTATCTCAGTATTTATATATGCAATGAGTATCTCAAATTCCTTACCGTGTTTTAATAATTTTGACTTCGTATCTTTTGTCATTTCTACGAATAAATCAAACGGCACATACTTGAGCTCTGAAACCTCTTCTTCTTGGATCTTCAACTTAGTCAAATCTAAATCTCTTTGTACCACAAAAACTGGATTAATTTCTTTATTTATATAATCATCATGGGTCGCTTCTTGGTGAACTGTCCCGATAAACTTCAACTCTTTAGCATCGATATCTAAGCCAATTTCTTCTTTTGCCTCCCTGATAGCTGCCGTTACTTCATCATCGCCAGCAGACATGTGACCAGCTACTGAGATATCCCACCAGCCAGGATGCTCTCTTTTGTTTTCTGATCTAAGTTGAAGTAAGATTTCTTTCTTTGAATTTACAAACCAAACATGAACAGACTTATGCCAAAAGCCCTTTTCGTGGATTTCTTTTCTGGAAACAGACTGACCAGTCTTATTCCCGTCTTTATCGACAACATCAATGTATTCCATACAAGTAGTCTACAATATATCTACAAATAAAACACCTTTCTAATTCTTAACCAGTCTCACCTCAATCGCATAGATTCCGTACTTGGGTATGTTCTCTTTATACTCTTCAAACACAGTATGGTATCTTTCAATAGCCTCTTTTATACCAAGACCTGAAGATAAAGTGTTTCTCGTCCCTTCAGATTCAATAGTAAGTATCATAACTTTATGACAATTTTATAAAATCGGCATAGGTCATTTCTACTGCCCGACCACGGACAAAAGCCAGTCCAGGACAAATCCAAGTATTCTCGCCTGCTCTCATTTTATCTTGGGCCCTCCTAAAACTCACGCCCTGATTAGCATTATCAGACAATTCATCTTTCGGACCTAAGCCAGACAAATCTGGCAATAAAGAGACAACGGCATTTAAAACTGGGGTCCACTGAGTGAGTATCATTTTTGGGTTCTTGGGAATCAGTTTTATTGTAACTCGATCATCTGTTTCTTCAACTGACACGATTGATAAGTTGTTGCGTATCAGCTCAAGTTCTTGGCTCGGGCCTTTTGGGACCAAAGACTGCTCCAGGTCTTTAACATTTATCCAAGGCTTTTTATTTATACCAAAATATTGTGAACCATCCTCGAGCTCACAAAACCCAGACTCCATCGGTTGATAACCTTTTCTTAATAAATGTAAAACTGCTTCTCGGGCTTGGGATTCTATTGACTCAATATAAGTACCGAGACGGTACTCTTCCGGAGAAGCCAACGGATTTTTCAGGATTCTTTTGCGCCTATCCTCTTGGTTTTTCTCTTTTTCTACATCTCGCTCTTTAATATTGTGTACTAGCACCTCCATGGCGGCGCCGTCGGTAAATATCATTTGCGCTGTCCAGTAGAACAACGACTGAAACATCCCCAGGTTAGCCCTTAACGTATCTTTCAGACATTGGTGACGGGAGACATTTTCAAAAAAGTTTTTTATCTGAATATCAACCTCTTCATGAGTCAGAACGCTCTTAAGCCAGAACTGAAACTCTTCACTCTCATAAGATAAATCGGCAAGCTCCCGCAAGCGTTCGGTAATTAACACCCCCTTGTTTGTGGTGACCAGGGCATCCAGTGCTCCCGCATCATTTGCTTTTCCTTCAGTCATAAAATAAAGTATAGCATTAAATTATTGTAAAAAAACCTCCATCTTCGAAAAATGTTCGTCGTTCAAAAGTCGATATTCTTACCTTGTCTTTCGATGGTGATTTTGATCATTACATTACTTGAAGCGCTCTAGTACCTCCTGAATTTGTCCGACCGTCCTCGTGACCGCATGTTTTTTACCGTTTTCAAGGCAATAATCTAAACTAGTGAGAAGACGGTAGACCTTCCAAATATTTAATTTATTCTGATCACATTCAACACCGAGAGCTGACAGCGGATATTTTTTACCAAATTTAAAATCCCAAAGCGCAAAATCAAGTATTGGGTCAGCTCCAGAAGCACTTTCAAAATCGATTAGTCCAGAAATCTTTCCGTCTTTTACCAAGACATGATTAGGTTGAATATCATTGTGCGCCAGATATGATTCAGCAGTAGAATGCTTACTGATTTCTCGTTGTAAAATTTCATAGGCCCGAGCGACAATCTGCTGTTCCTCTGGTTTATCGGCAAGCTGTGGAAGAAGTTTGGCGGGAAGAATATCTTTGTTGCCCAGAGCCAGTTCAGCAGAAGTAGCAAACTTTCCCTTACCATCTTTATCAAGTCTTCCAAAACCATTTGTCGGTATAGTATGAAGCTTCAAAAGAATTTGACCTAGCTCAAGCAAAACGGCCGGTAATTCCTCGGCTGGTGTTTTATCCAAACTATGTCCAGGGATCTTGGTTTCCACACAGACCTGTAGAGCTTGACCGTTATCAATAATATCTTTGATCAGCAAAACCTTAGGAACCGGTATACCCAATTCTGCACACCGCTCAATCGCCCAACGCTCTTTCTGAAAGCGCGGACTTTCTCGATGGATTCTGACAATAGCCTCCTCCCCCGACTCGGTGGTGATATCATAGACCTCATTATTTTCACCGTTGACTATTTTTTTCTTTTCTCGAATCGGAGAATTAAAAACTTCTTGAATTATGCCAGAAATAGCCTCGGCGCTAGTATTCCAGCCTTCATGTCTGCGCTTTTGAAATTCCAAGCCTGGACTTAGAACTGGTTCGACTGGTGGTTTTTCGTCTGGGTTCATGGTGGGGATATTGTATCAATTAATTACTGATCGTGTATAGATTAATGGACTACCCTAGCGGCATCACATCCGAAACAAATACCTGCTCGGGGAAATCGGTTCTTAGTTGTTCAATATCTTTTGCATCCATTGTCCAACCCAACGCTCCCAGATTTTCTTCTAGATGCTTGAGATTTCTAGTCTTGGCAATAGTGACAACATTTGGCTGTGAGATTAACCAATTAATCGCCAATTGTGGAAATGTCTTGTTGTACTTTTTACACAGTACCTCAATCGATTCTGGTAATTTTGAAGCAAACAACTTACCTTTCTCACTTGGTCGATATGCGACAATCATAATATCATTTTCCTGACAGTATTTGAGCAAGCCACTCTTCTCTATTTCCCTCACTCTCAAGTTATAGTGAACCTGATTACACACAATCGGATATTTACAATAGCTTTGGGCTTCCTTAAGATGTTCAATACCAAAATTCGAGACTCCAATGTTTTTTATTAATCCCTTCTCTTTCAGCTCCACCATTGCCTTCATCGTCTCGTCTAACGGAAACACATTGTCGTAATCATGTAACAAATATAAATCAAGATAACTAGTTCCCAATCTTTCAAGGCTTTTGGTGCAGGCATTGATAACGCCATCATAGCCCTGATGTTCACTTGGTA
>CAIJXO010000100.1 GCA_903824735.1 uncultured bacterium
ATGTCCAGCACGCCACAAACCCTCAAGGCGGTCTCGAGCGTGAAAGTCCAAATGCTTAAATGTTTTTCTCATATATTTATCTTATACATGAGTTGCATTTCAAACAAGAATTTTCACTTGAATTTCGTTAAAGGCAGCGCACGCCTGGAAGGTGCGTATTCGGTAAGTTATCCGGTCGGTTCCAGCCAGTTGGCGGTTCCTGCAGGGTCGTCCGATGTGGCTGATGGACGGTTAGTTCGTAGGTCCTGGACTCACAGCGTTCTCTCTGTGAAATCTGGGGCGGACTACTCCGTCGTTTGTCAGTGAAAAATACGGTAATAGAGAAATGTAGTCGTGTGCAGTATTTACTTGTGAGGACACACGATGAATCAGGAAAAGACCTCAAGGGTACTGCAAGTGACATGAGTCAATCCATGTTTCTTGTGGGAGACAGAAGAAAAAAAGATATAGAGATTGAGCACTTCTCGTGTAGAGATAGCCTGAGTCTTGTCCGGACTCACGTAGGGCGAAAACAGCTATGGGGTAAAAAACTCCTCAAGCTATGGGTGTCAAGATGTGCTTTGGTCGGCACTCTTGATAAAGCTGGGCCATCACAATGTGCCCCTTCGTTGACCATCCCCCGGACATCAGTTGCAACTGGTGTTTGGGGGAAAATTTTGCCCAAATTTTCAATATTTGCCTTTTCTTGAAACTAAGATATGATTCATATATAGCCCCTGGTGTTAAGCCAAGGGGACATTTAACGTCATTATGAAAAAAACTAAAGTAAAATTTAGCGAGACTGGTGATGAGAAAATCATCATCCGTGGCGCCCGGACGCACAACTTGAAAAATGTGAACGTGGAGATTCCGCGTGGGAAGATGGTGGCTTTCACGGGACTTTCCGGTTCTGGGAAATCATCGCTTGCTTTTGATACTATCTTTGCCGAGGGCCAGCGACGTTATATCGAGTCGCTCTCTTCCTATGCCCGCCAGTTCTTGCGCCAAATGCAAAAGCCAGATGTGGATGAGATTCTCGGACTTTCGCCAGCCATTTCCATTGACCAGAAAAGCCGTTCAAACAATCCACGCTCAACCGTGGCGACTATTACTGAAATTTACGATTATTTGCGTATTTTGTATGCGCGCATTGGTCGTCCACATTGTCTGATCTGTAATCGTGAAATAAAAAAGCTTTCTAATGAAGAAATTTTGGAGACTATTATCAAAACTGTCACCACTACCAATTTAGACAAAAACCAAAAAGTAGTTTTAGGTGTGCCTTACACTGATGCGAAAGTAAAAATCTTTTCTCCTGTTGTCGTCGGCCGAAAGGGGGAATACTATCAACTTCTTTATGATCTTTTGAGTAAGGGTTATGAATGGGTAAAGATTGATGGTGTCATGAAGAAACTTCGTGATCAAATTATTCTGTCAAAGACCAAGAAGCATGATATCGATGTTTTGGTAGATGAATTTTATATCAGTGAATTTAAGGAAAAAGATAAAAAAGCGGCCACCAAGGAGCGCTTAAGTGAAGCTATTGAAAAAGCGATTGATGAAAGCAAGGGTCTCCTGAAAATCGAGACAAATGGTGAGGACAAAATGATGTCGGTGAAGTTCATGTGTCCTTACGATGGCTATTCATATCCCGAAATCGAGCCACGTTTATTCTCTTTCAACTCACCTTACGGCGCCTGCCAGGAATGTAATGGTCTTGGTGTTCAGGCCTTTTTCAGCGATATTCCTTGTGAAAAGTGTAATGGCGCGCGCTTACGTGAAGAAGCCTTACATGTACTTTTAAACGGAAAAAATGTAGTGGATTTAACTGCTCTATCTATTACTGATGCGAAGCATTTCTTTGATAATCTTAAATTAACCGAATTAGAAAAAGAAATTTCTGACATTATTGTCCGTGAAATCGATGATCGCTTACGCTTTATGATGGATGTCGGTATTGAATACTTGTCACTTGATCGTCGGGCCCACACCCTCTCTGGCGGAGAAGCTCAGCGTATTCGCTTGGCCTCACAGCTTGGTTCTGGCCTTGTGGGCGCTTTATACGTCCTAGATGAACCAACTATCGGTCTGCATTCTCGTGATAATGATCGTTTGATTAAAACGCTTACTGACTTACGCGATTTAGGTAACACTATTATCGTCGTTGAGCATGATGAAGATACAATTTATTCTTCAGATTACCTTGTCGACATCGGCCCTGGCGCTGGTGTGCATGGTGGTGAAATAGTTGTCTCTGGTTATCTTGATAAATTACTTACCGAAAAAACAAATAGTTCCGGCTCAGTGACTCTCGACTATTTGCGTGGCGATAAAGTTATTCCTGTACCGAAAAAACGTCGTGATACTGATAAGGGCGCCTTAAAAATCCGCGGCGGTAAAATTTTCAACATTAAAGATTTAAATGTGGACGTGCCACTCGGTAAGCTTGTTTCAGTGACCGGTGTCTCTGGTTCTGGTAAGTCATCTTTTGTCTATGAAATTATTGATAAAAATCTAAACGCCAGACTGACTCGTCGTTCACGTACTAACGAAGTTTTCAATTGTAAAAGCTTTACTGGTAGTGAATATGTCAGTCGCGTCATTCTGATTGATCAATCACCGATTGGTCGTACACCACGCTCAAACCCAGCGACTTATACTGGCGCTTGGTCCTTCATTCGCGATATGTTTGCCATGAGTATTGAAGCGAAAGCCCGTGGCTGGAAGTCTAATCGCTTCTCGTTCAACGTTAAAGGTGGCCGCTGTGAAGCCTGTGAAGGTAATGGTGTCATCGAAGTGGAAATGCATTTCTTGCCAACGGTGTATGTACCCTGTGATGTCTGTAACGGCAAGCGCTTTACCAAAGAAACACTGGAAATCAAGTATAAAAAGAAAAATATTTACGACATCTTAGAAATGACCGTTGAGGAATCTATTCCTTTCTTCGAGGATTTACCGGCTATTTACGATCGCTTAAAAACCTTACAAGATGTCGGTCTGGGCTATTTGAAGCTTGGCCAAAGCGCAACTACTTTGTCTGGTGGAGAAGCCCAGCGAGTGAAGATTGCGTCTGAACTTTACAAACCGCACTTACAAAAAACTGTATATCTTTTGGATGAGCCGACGATCGGTTTGCACTACGAAGATGTAAAAAAACTTATCGAAATTTTGGAAAGGTTAGTTGACCACGGTAACACCGTCATCATCATCGAGCACAATATGGATATTATAAAATGTTCCGACTACGTCATCGATATTGGCCCCGAAGGTGGCGACAAAGGTGGGGAAGTCGTTGCGAAAGGTACCCCAGAGGATATTGCCAATAGCGCCAAGTCTCATACCGGGCATTATCTGAAGAAGCATTTGAAAAAGTAATTCTATGCAGAGCTCGTATTTAAAAAAGAAAAAGCTACCTGACACACCGGGGGTGTACTTTTTTAAGCTGGGTAAGGAAATACTTTATATTGGCAAGGCTACTTCACTTTCCGACCGAGTAAAAAGCTATTTTGCCAAAGATCTGATTGTTACTCGTGGCCCACTTGTCGTCGATATGGTTTTTCGAGCCGATAAGATTGATTTCATTAAGACTAATTCCGTACTTGAAGCTTTGATTCTTGAAAACAATTTAATCAAGAAGCATTTACCGCATTACAATACTAAAGAGAAAGATGATCGCAGTTATAATTATGTAATTGTCACTAAAGAAAAATACCCTCGCGTTCTTGTGGTAAGGGGTAAAGAGATAAAAGCCGGTTTGCCTTACCTGATTCGCTCGCAGTTTGGGCCATATCCAAACGCCACACAGCTTCGCGAAGCGATGACCTTGATTCGTAAGGTTTTTCCATTTCGTGATCGTTGTGAGCTGGATCAGGCTAAGCCTTGTTTTAACTATCAGATTGGCTTGTGTCCCGGTACTTGTTTTAACTTAATATCACCCAAAGAATACAGAAAGATTATTAAGCATATTGAATTATTCTTGAGTTCCAAGACTTCACGACTTATCAAAAAGTTGGAAAAAGAAATGAAGACTTATGCCAAAGCGAAGGATTTTGAACTGGCGAAAAATGTGAGAGATACTATTTTTGCGTTGCAACATATAAGGGATGTGTCGCTGATTAAGGAGAACCTCACCCCAACCCTCTCCTTAGAAAAGGAGAGGGGGCAGAAAGAGTTTCGAATAGAAGCTTACGACGCGGCGCATTTAGCTGGCAGTAATAATGTCGGAGTTATGGTGGTGATGGAAAATGGGGAATTGAAGAAAGAGGACTATCGCAGGTTTAAAATTCGAAATACTGTTGGGAATGATCTTGGTGCTTTGCGATGGCTGGTGGAGAGACGTTTGAAGCACACTGAATGGCCCTTACCTGATTTGATTGTAGTAGATGGTAATTTGAATCAGCTAAATGTGGTGAAAGGTCTAACAAATATTCCAGTAGTGGCTGTAACCAAGGACGATCGGCATAAAGCTAAAGCGCTAGTTGGCCCTGAGGATTTCGTCAAAAAATATCAAAAAGAGATTTTGGCAATAAATAGTGAGGCGCATCGATTTGCTATCGCTTTTCACCGCCAAAGAAGAAGTGCTATAATATAAGCATGTCTAGAAAAAAAGTGGGTGTGCTCCGTGGCGGTCCATCAAGTGAATACGAGGTGTCACTTAAAACTGGTGAGACGGTGATTAAAGCTTTGGAAGATAAATACGAAGTCCTGGATATTTTTATTTCCAAAGACGGCGTTTGGCATCATTTAGGGGCTCCAATTAAGCCAGAAAATCTTTTTAAAAAAGTGGATGTCATTTTCAATGCCTTACATGGTGCCTATGGAGAAGACGGCACAGTGCAAAAGCTTCTCGAGCAATTTAAGGTTCCTTATACAGGCTCGACGGCTCTAGCCTCAGCGGTGGGGATGAATAAAGTCTTATCGAAGAAGATCTACAAGAACAACAGCCTCAAAACACCTCTACACACGACCATCACTAAAGGCGCTGATTTGGTCACTGAAGTAAAAACAGTTTTTAAATCCTTCCCCATGCCTGCTGTAGTAAAGCCGGTAAACGGCGGATCGTCTGTCGGTACTTCTATTGCCAAGACTTTAGTCGAGCTCGAGTCCGCCGTCGAAACCGCCTTGAACTTTTCCGATACTGCTTTGATTGAAGAATTTATTGCTGGTAAAGAGGCGACCTGTGGAGTGCTCGATGATTTCCGTGGCCAAAAGCACTACTCACTTTTGCCGATTGAAATTCGTCCACGCAAGGGCCACACTTTCTTTAATTACGAATCGAAATACTCGGGTGAAACTGGTGCTGAAGAAATTTGCCCCGGAAATTTTGCCGCGGCTGAGAAAAAGATTATTCAAGAGATGGCCGAAAATGCGCACCGTGCTCTTGGCCTGCGACACTATTCTCGCTCGGATTTCATTGTTCACCCTAAGAGGGGAATATATATATTGGAGACGAATACGTTGCCGGGGCTAACTCCGACTTCACTTTTACCAAAGTCATTGAACGCAATTGGCTGTAAATTGCCAGATTTTCTGGAGCATTTGATTAGACTGGCTCTAGAGGGTAAGTAAATTTTAAGCTGCGAGCCTTCCGTGTTCGTCTTGTAGTCGTCTTTTAATCTCTGCTTCAAGCAGTACCGCAGCTTCGTGAAATTTTTCAGTGAGTATCAAGCTTCGAACCTCGACATTTTCTGGTTTATCGATAATCTTGTGAACAAGCTCACTGTAAAAATTAACCTCCTTGACCCCAAAGTCGCCGCCATCAAAATTTATTCCGAGCATAGGAAAAAGCTCAACTTGCAATTGTGCCATGGAGTGCAAGGATCTAATTTTTTCGTTATCTTTCTGTATTTCTTCGTCACCCGAACAGGTTGGATTTTCAAGGCTATTTTCTGACATATTAGTATAATAACAAATAGATACCGCAGTGGAAAGTACTGATTCTACTGGAAATCTTTTTATAATTATGCTATTATACTGCTGTCGGGCCCTTAGCTCATCTGGTAGAGCACCTCATTTGCAATGAGGGGGTGGCAGGTTCGAGTCCTGTAGGGTCCACTACTGTTTCAACATCTGAATCACCAAACCCACCATCAAATCTTTTTTCTCCGGTCTACTTTCGGCAATCAGTAGAGTAAGAGCGGTTAGGGAAGCAGGATTTATATTTTTGTAACCTTTTACCTTAAACTTGCGTAAAAACCAAACGAAGGCAAAAGCTCCCGATCTTTTATTACCGTCGACAAAAGGATGATTTTTAACCATGAAATATAAAAGGTGCGCCGCTTTTTCTTCAGCTGTTTCGTAAAGTGCTTTGTCTGAGAACATCTGCATGACATTTCCGACGATTCCGTCCACGCTTCCTTTCTCACGTTCAATCGCGAATAGTTCAGTAGCTTCTTTTTTGGTCATTAGCTCGTCTCTTAAATCTGAAATTGCCGAGACTAAGTCGGTGCTTGTGAGCTTTACATTTTTCTTTGTAGTACCCCGTACCCTTAGTGTTTCCTTATCGTATGCATCAAGTGATACCCAGGTGCTGGCAAATTCTTTGATCAAATCCAAAACAGCCTTCGGGTCGAGATTTACATGCTCTGGTAGCAATGCTTGGATATTAGCTACCGTCTTCATGAAAGCTTCGTAATTATTTTTAATCTTACTTCTATTAATTACAAAGCCGTCAATAATATAACTGCGGAGGGTTTTGGTGGCCCACTGGCGAAATCTCGTTCCCATGACAGAATTTATTCGATATCCAGTCGCAATAATAATGTCTAGATTGTAGATATCCACCTCTCTTTTAACTAGTCTGCCAGACTCATTTTGAACTAGTTCCTGTTTGGAACTAGTTGATGCCCTCTCAAGCTCCTTTTCTTTGTAGATGTTATTAATATGCTTGGAGATTGCTTGAGGGTTCACCCCAAATATTTGGGCCATTTGCATGCGATTAGCCCAGATGGTCTCATGGCGAATATCACCGCGGAGCTCTATCGCACCACCTTTAGCCTGATAAATTATCGGTTTGTTATTTTTCATAAGGTTAAGTCTAACAGCAATCGAAATACCTCACAACTGTGGATAAATCGGGTACATTACCATGACCTTACTCCACTCCCACAGCTCCGTTAGAATATGGTCCCAATAGAATCCGACTGGGTCCACAAGCGTTAAGAAAATCTGCCTTGAGGCAGATTTTTAGCTTGGGGAAGGCGGAGCGATGTTTTGCTAGCAAGCAAAACCGCGAGCCAGGGTCGTGAAAATTCCGAGCGACGGCGAGGAATTATTCCTGACCACTACGTATATACTCTATATATTTCAACAGATATTTTGAATACTCGAGTGGTGTTCAGAACTTTCACTATATGATAAAATACTGTGCATGAAGTTTAAAAAATATTTACTAACTATATTATTTGCATATTTTCCATTGGCTGTTGTAGTAACATATTTAGCTAGTGTAGTGACGCGGTATAATGTCTTTGGAAATAATGTTTGGTACGACCTTCTTGTGGGTATATATGCCTTATACATTGGAGTTATAATTTCATTTGTCTATATACTTCAGTTTATTATTTCAAGTGTTAAAAAGGAAACAACTAAACTTGATAAAATTCTTTTTTCTGTATATTTAATTTGTCTTATCGGCGCATTATTTTTTATCTGAATAGGCAGTATATAATCGTATATCATCCAAGCTTTCTTTAAGCAAACTGTGGCTGCTAATTAGTTCTGAAAGCCACTCCATATGTCCACTACGTATATACTCTATATATTTCAACAGATATTTTGAGTACCCAAGCAGTGTTTAAAATTTCATACGGTAATTTGACAAGTTATCACATGGGTGATATACTACTAACAGAATCAGTTATGTAAATCTTGGGGTGAAATGCAACTCAACTACTAATTACTACTAAGTATACCATACTCTCTCGCGACTTCATTGGCACTACGATATCGTAGTGTTTTTCTGTATTTGTTATTCAGTATCTCAA
>CAIJXO010000101.1 GCA_903824735.1 uncultured bacterium
GGAATCACTGTTTAGTTTTTTCCAAATTAAAAATATTAATCCTACCACAATAACAATTAAAGGAAAATATCCTAAGTATGGTTCAATAAAAGAAATCATTTTCTACCCCCTTTCACTTTTTCAAGCATTTCTTTTATTCCAGCTATAGAGGTAAATAATTCACTTCCAGGAACGATACTGTATTGTGCTTTTTCAAATGCCTTACCCATTGTTTCCATCCAGAGAGCTATTTGACCTTCAGTCGTGTTACAAGCTTCAGCAAGTTTTTTTGTACCGATTGCTCTAGCCTCTAATAAAAGTTTTTCTGCTTCTGCGATTCCAGTCCCTTTATCGATCGTTGCATCTCTATCGGCCGCAGCGCCAATTCTTGTTGCTTTTGCTGCTTGCTCTGCTTTAGAAACATCAATAACTGATTGATTTAATCCGCGACTAAAACCGAAAGGTTTTATTTGAGCACTCATTATTTCAATTCCCCAGTTTAGCACCCTATTTCCTATAGCAATTTTTAAGTCCTCGCTATGCTTATTAAGGTTCTTCAACGCAAGAGCTGGTGTAATTTTAGCGAAGTCTTCTGCAAATACCGTAATAGCTACGTCTTCCATTTGTCTAATAGTACGTTCAATGGTGCCAATAGTACTAACAAAAGTTTTCATATCCATAATTCTCCAACTTATCACCGGTGTAACTTCTATTGTCATTTGTTTATTGTATGGATTACCAAGGGGAATAAAGTTTGGGTCTTTTTCGTCAGTAATTGGTGGTCCAAATGTGATTCTTATAGGAGGGAAATACCCTTCAGGGATAGTTTTGCTATCCTCACCCTCTTTTGTTCTCCATATTTTTTCAGGTTCACACGGAAGTTCATTTTGGATTATTAGTTTTGTTTCTCTTTTAAGCTTCATTATGAAAAGTGGAACAAATGTTAGTCCTTATTCGACATTTTCTATAGGTTCTCCAAATACCAACAATAGTCCTTTTTCTTCCGGACCGATACTTTTTAAACTAGCTAAAAAATATAAGATTTCAAGTGATGCAACCGTCCAAAAAAGATTTATCTTATTGACCCAGCTTTCTTCGTCTGTCAATTCCATTGTAGCTCCTGCGATGACTAAAAGAATCAAACAAACTGATATTGAATATAATATTCTGTTTTTCATAATACGTCGGGCTCCTGTCCCGGTTTTTTGTTTTTAAGTTTAATTTATAGATGAATTTGTTTATTTGAAAGGCAAATTTATTGGTGGGCTTTAGGTTTTCAGGTAGGGGACTTTAGCCACTCAAATAAACAAATTATCTATATTTAACTTATTTTTCAAAGATCATTATATGCTATAAGTATAGCATATAGAAAGCAAAAAGTCAACCAATTGGTTGACTTTTTGCTTATTTATAACCTTATTTATTATGCGTGTTTGAGCGTACTGTGATGTTTGTCTTCTTCGTTTACATAGAGTTTTCTCCAAAGCACTATTGCAAGAAGAATAAGTATAAAGAAGAATATCCATTGAAAAATACTTGAAGGTAAAAATGCATTTGATCCAAATAATGCACCAGCGGCTAAGTCACTTTCTTGCTGTAACGTTGGTGAAGTAGTTGTTCCGGTAGTATTTGCATTTTTGTTTACAGTAGTATTTGAATTTCTATTTACAGTATTTGTCGAAGTTTTGTTTGTTGTATTACCATAATAAACTGGGGCACTGTTTACGGTGAATGATAATGTATTTGAGAAACCTCCACCAGGAATAGGATTTGATACGCTTATAAGATAATTTCCTTTAGTACTTAGGTCAGAATAATTTAGTTGCGCTCTTAGTGTTTGAGAATTTACAAAAGTAGTTGCTCGGTCAGAGCCATTCCATTTTACAATTGAACCCGAAACGAAATTGTTTCCGCTTACAGTTATTGTGGTATTTGAATTAATGATAGCAGAACTTGGGTTTAAAGAAGAAACAAATGGTACTGGGTTTATTGTATTGTTATTATAACCATTATTGTTATTTGTATTACTTAAATTGTAACTACAATTATAACCATACCAACCATTGTAATTAACTTTAAAACAATTATCCATATCGGCACTGGCGTTTTTTGGTGCTAAGCCGATTGCGAAAGCAGTTATAGTTAATAGTGTAAATACGAAAGATATTAAATTTTTGTTATTTATATTAGTCATACCTATAGTATAGCATATTCGAATATAAAAGTCAATAGGTAATTAAATACTTTAAAATAAGGGTTTTGTGCTCTGGGAGGGACTCGGCTACTACATAGCCAGGTGCTTTTCGATTCTGCCTTGCAGAATAACGAAAAGCCTTTCGAGTACCTCACAAAAGAGAGAGCAGTCTCTCTTTTTCTCTGCGCTGTGCTGGAGGAGGGACTCGAACCCTCAAACCTTGCGGTACTAGTTCCTAAGACTAGCGCGTATACCAATTCCGCCACTCCAGCATCTAATATTCAAAGTTCGACTTTGAATATTGTGTGCGCCCTGAAGGGATCGAACCTTCGACCTTATCCTTAAGAGGGATCTGCTCTACCAGCTGAGCTAAGGGCGCATACTTTATTCAATTCTAAAACTAAACTTGATCTTAACACTAATCTAACGACCTACCAAAACAGCTAACGGCGCATACTTTATTTAATTCTAAAACTGAACTTCATCTTAACACTAATCTAACGACCTACCAAAACAGCTAATTGCGTATAATTTATTTAATTTTAAAACTAAACTATAACACAATATCTTATTAAACTAAAAGTTTAATAATGTGCCCGAGGTGGGAATCGAACCCACATCCCTTGCGAGACACGATTTTAAGTCGTGCGCGTATACCAGTTCCGCCACTCGGGCCTTTTCTATGACCTGAGGCCTGGGGCGGAATTGA
>CAIJXO010000102.1 GCA_903824735.1 uncultured bacterium
CACCAGGTTTTGGTAATTACAATGAGCAAACTGAGTTTTGCCTTTATGGCTGGAAAACCGGCGCTACACACAAATGGTCCGGTCCTAAGAACGAGAGTACACTATGGCGTATAAATCGGGACAAAACTTTATTATACAATCACCCTACCCAAAAAGCTTTGGAACTTGCCCGTCGGGCTATCCGCAACTCATCAGAATCCGGTGATATAGTTTTTGACCCGTTTTTGGGAAGTGGAACAACTTTAATAGCTGCTGCTACTCTTGGCAGAAGGTGTTTTGGTATGGAAATCGAGCCAAAGTATTGCGATATCATAGTTCGCAGATATATTGCTGCTGCCGGTAAAGATTCGGTTCAAAAAGAAGTCGCCAAGCGTTATTGCACTGAGGAGGTGGCGGTATGAGCAGCCCTGAATCCAAGGAATTGCGTTGTTTGGATATTTTACAAGGTATTAAAAAAGGCACCGTCGACCCGGCATCACTTATATCAAATCAAAGGAAGCTATTAGTGACATTACTTATGGCTGAGGGTCAGTCAACGGCAGAGATTGCCCACATTTTGAAGGTGTCCGACAGAACGATAGAACGTGATAAGAATGCGATCAGAAAGGAAAACGCGCTCTCGAATGACCCAAAACTTGCAGATATCATGGCTGGAAGGCTGTCCGATGAGGCCCAGCTTTGTATTCAACGAATCCGTAAATTCCAGCGAGATACCAATTGTCCCCCTGCTGCTAAGATCGAAGGCGAAAGAGCCTGTTTTCAGATCGCCAATGATTTAACGGAACGGCTCCAAAGCATGGGATACCTACCTGTCGCCACCAAGAAACTCGAGGCTGACCTTGTACATCATTTAGAAAAAGAAATTTCGCTTGATGAAATTACATCCGAGGCTCAGCGTCTTCAGAATATCAAAAAATGCCTCCCGGCCAAAAAAATCAACAGTATAACTATTGAAAGGAAAAAGAATGAATAAGCAGAATGTTAATGTCGGCATTTTATCTGCAAATCTCAGTCACCAAAGACGCCAGCTTGGTTCAACGTCACCTCAGGCATTTGCGGAAATTTATTTAAAGAACAACTGCAGCGTACCCTATTCGACAATGCACATTGAAATTTTCCAAAAACTGATTGATATCACCCACATCAGAAAAGCAAAAGTTGCCATTGCCGCTCCGCGAGGTCACGCCAAAAGCACTATAGTAAGCCTTGTATACACGCTTTGGTGCGTATTATATGACAAAGAAAGATTAGTATTAATTGTCTCAAATACAACCGAACAGGCTAATGCCCTTTTAAAAGACATAAAACATCAATTAAAAAATAACCCTTTGATTGAAGCAGATTTTCCGGAGTTTTCTCGCGGAACAAAGCCAAAACCATGGCGTGACAGCAAGATTCAGCTCCCAAACGGAGCTATGATCTGCGCCTACGGCGCAGGTCAAAGTCCCAGAGGCATCAAAAATGACAAGGACAGACCCGGCCTTATCATCGCCGATGACCTGGAAAATGATGAACAGGCCGAATCTGAAGAACAGCGTGATAAACTGCGGTCCTGGTTCAGCGGCACACTGCTAAACACCGGACACCCCAATACCAACGTCATCGTTATAGGAACTATTCTAAATCACCACTCTTTACTGGCCAATTTAGTGGATCCACAAAGAACTCCCGGCTGGGATGGTAAAATATACAGAGCTGTCGAGCAATTCAGTGACTATCCGGAATATTGGGAACAGTGGGCTAATATCTTCAGGTCAAAAGATGAATATAGAGACCAAACAGGTACTGCCGGCGCAAAGGAATATTTCAGGTTCAAAAAAGTAAAGATGCTGGCTGGAACTAAAGTCTTATGGCCCCAGTGGGAAAACTACTATAATCTTATGGTCATGCGTGAAACCGAAGGTGATATCTATTTTCAGCGTGAAAAACAAAATTGTCCCTTGGATCCAAAACAATGTATATTCAAAAAAGAGAATATGCACTTCTGGGATGATCAATTCAGGGATACCCAGAATCTAATTGAGGCTGTAGGGAAATATGGTCGTTTCTACGGGGCATGTGATCCCAGTCTGGGTCGCTCCACAAAAGCTGATTATACAGCTATCATTGTTTTGCTCAAAGATTACAAGACAAAGATTATATATGTCATCGCTGCTGATCTTGTACACTATACCCCGGACCAGACAATTCAGAAGATAATACAGTA
>CAIJXO010000103.1 GCA_903824735.1 uncultured bacterium
AATTACTCCATTTTTGGCGACGGCCACGATAATGCTTAGGTTTGCCATTCTATTCGGTTTTAAATCTTAAAATCGCTCTTTAGCTTTTTAATATCACCATTTAAAATCAGCTGACTCTCTTCTTCTTCTTCTCTTTTAAATCCATCAATAATGTCTGCTTTGTGGTATTTACTTCTCTTGGCCTCCACTACTTCTGTCAATTCTTCAAAAACGATTTGGCACAATCGCTCGCCGGGGTATAGTCTAACTGTTTGAGATTTAGTGTTATTCCTGATTGGCATTGTTAGTTGGCCCTCATAACCAGAATCAACAATCCCAGTGAGGTCGAGAGATAATCCCTTGCGGTTAGTTGAAGAACGAGGATATAGAACAGCCATTAGATTATTCGGGACTTTTATTGATTCCAAGGTACAAACCAATATATATTCACCCGGTAATAGATCAAAGAACTGGCCCTGTTCCAGCTCCACAACATCAAAATGCTGAGCGTCCACCTTATCAAAGTGTGTGACGTCTAGTAACTCTCGTCCTTTTCCAGTCAAGTGCCAGACCTTCGGAATCATAAAGGTAAAACCAAGTCTTAAGTCTACAGCATGATCCTGTAGCTGAAATTTATCCAGACCTGGGTTAAAAGCAATTTCATTTTTGCTTATTTTTTCTATTATTTGTCTTTTAGTTATTATAGCCATTTTATAAAACTATTTTAATTCCTTTAATTGCCTCCATCGGAGTGTACTGTTTCATTATATCGCTAAAGATTTCTTCGACAAGCATCTTGTCCCTCTTTTCAGCTCGGGCAAACGCATCTTTGGGAATATTTAAATCTATTTTTGTATGCTCATTATTTCTTGAGATAATCTCGTTGGCAGTATCGTAGTGTATATCATAGATGTGGGCGTTTGAAATGCTGTGCGTGTAAATACCGGGTTTTACCCCAAGTCTTTCTGCCAACATACATTGTAATAGAGCAAATCCAGCGACGTCGGCCGGAGTTCCGAGAATGGTATCATTTGACCTGACAATATTGTGAAGGTTAAGTTTTCCCCCGATAATGTTTACAGTAAAAGTATAAGGACAGGGGACATTTTTTTTATTTGCTCCACCCAAGCCATCACCAGCTGGATCCCAGGTTATAACGACACCATGTCTCGAGCTCGGGTCTTTTTCTAGTAATTTTATCAGTAAGCCAAGTTGGTCTCGTCCAAAATGCTTACGCCAGCGGTAGCCGTAGGCAACAGTTACCACATCACCAGGATTGGTAAACTCATCCCAGATTTTAGTAAAATCACGCAGAAATTCTTCCGGCTTTCGCCCGCCAGAAATAAACCAGATTTGTTCAGCGATGAACATTTTTAGCGGAATCTTTCTTAGGGTGAGAAGTGGGAAGCCGTCATTTTCGATATCGATTGAGAAGGTTAAGCCGGGGATTGCTTTTGTTTTATGGCCGGTACGATGATTTGTCTCTTCAATACCATTTTCCAGGATATCTTTTATGAGATTTTTGTAGATAGTGTCAAACTTGTTCATGGCTTGTTAATTGTATATAATCAGCTTAACTATTGCAATGGAAATTAAGAAACAAATTACTTATCCATATTTACCCGAAGGAAGGACAATAAAATATGTCGGCTTGGATAATGAATATATTAAAAAAGCCAAAGAGTTTTCGGAATTAAAATCAACTGACCGCCTTCAACCGACCGGCTCGGTGGTGGTAAAGGACGGCAAAATCATCGGTTCCGCTGCAAATGTAATTCCAATTAAGAACCCCTATTTTATTGAAAAACACCGCAAGGGACTTTGCCTGCGCAAGATTTTAAAAGTAAAAACTGGGACTAAATATTGGCTTTGCCCTGGTTGTGCAAAATTTAAAGACCATTCTGAACAACGCTCACTTATTAATGCTAAAGAAAATGGCTTTGACCCAAAAGGGGCCGATTTGTTTTTGTACGGTCATTGGTGGTGTTGTAAGCCATGTTGGGATAAAATTATTGAAGCAGGGATTAAAGATGTATATTCTCTAGAAAATAGTGAAGTTTTATTTAATAGTTCCAATCCGGCCAACGTTTTGGGTAAGAATTTTAACTAATATGAAAGACAAACAAATTGAAAAACTTATAAAGTCGGAGGAGGCGAGACAGAAAAAAGTTATTAATCTCATTCCTTCTGAGAACTATGTTTCAAAAGATGTGCTGACCGCGCTTGGCAGTATCTTTGATAATAAATATGCCGAAGGTTACGCTCATGCGCGTTACTATGGAGGGCAGACTTATACCGATCAGCTTGAAGATCTTTGCTGTGCTCGTGCTCTAAAGCTTTTCAATCTTTCGTCTGAAAAATGGGCGGTAAATGTTCAGCCACACTCTGGCTCACCAGCAAACCTTGCAGTGTATCTCGCCTTGGTGCCAATCGGTGGAAAAATTATGGGTATGGCTTTGACGGCTGGGGGACATTTGACTCATGGTCAAAAGGTTTCGATTACTGGTAAAGCCTGGCAGCCGGTTTCTTATGGTGTCGATCCAAAAACTGAAGTGATTGATTACGAAGCTTTGAAAGCTCAGGCTATTACCGAAAAGCCGGGTGTCATCGTCGCTGGTTTTACTGCTTACCCACGTGTAGTAAATTTTAAAAAGATGCGCGAGATTGCTGACGCTTGCGGAGCATATCTCATGGTAGACATGTCACACTTTGCTGGTTTAGTTGCTGGGGGAGCGTATCCAAGTCCGTTTGAATATGCTGACGTCGTGACTACAACGACACATAAAACTTTACGTGGGCCACGCAGTGCGATGATCTTTTCACGAAAAGATAAAACTAAATTGAATATTAAGAATGAACCAGTCAGCATTTCAACCCTGATCGATAAAGCTGTGTTTCCGGGTCTGCAGGGTGGTCCACATATGGGACAGATTGCTGCGGTTGCCGTTACCCTGAAAGAAGATGCTACTCCCGCATTTAAAAAATATGCCGAGCAAGTTGTAAAAAACGCTCAGACTTTAGCTAATGAATTGATTAAGCTCGGTTGGCATGTAATTTCTGGTGGTACCGATTCACATTTAGTCTTGGTAGATACCTGGATGGGCGGTAAAGGTATTTCGGGTAAAGAGGCAGAAGCAAAACTCGAAAAAGCGGGGATCATCTGTAACAAAAATACAATTCCTGGTGAAACTCGTAGTCCATTTGATCCATCAGGTATTCGTCTAGGTTCGCCAGCGGAGACTACTCGCGGTAAGAAGGAAAAAGATTTTAAGGCGATTGCAGAGAAAATTGATAAAGTTTTGCGAAAATGAAAATCAAAATCAAGAGATTAAATAAAGAAGCTAAATTACCTAGCTACGCCCACCCAGGCGATGTCGGTATGGATATGTTTTCATTGGAGGATTATGATTTGAAGCCAGGCGAAAGAAGAATCTTTCCTTGTGGCTTTGCCCTTGAATTTGAAACGGGTTTTGCTGCTATTGTAAAAGATAAAGGTTCGCTTCCAAAGAATGCCGGTATACATACAATGGGCGGTGTTTTTGATGCCGGTTATCGTGGGGAATATAATGCTAACCTTATTAATCTCGGACAAGAAACTTATCACATTTCCAAAGGTGACAAAATTGCCCAACTTATAATTTATCCAGTAATTATTGCTGAATTGAGTGAAGTAGAAACGCTTTCTGAATCATCTCGGGGTGAGGGCAGATTTGGTAGCACCGGTAAATAATTTTTAAATAACATGGACATAGAAAAAATACGGGAAAAAATTGATGCGATTGATAAGGAGATTCTGGATTTGTTAAAAGAGCGTTTTTCTTTTATGCCAGAAATCGCTAAATATAAACAAGGCGAGGAGATTGAAATCGAGGACAAGACGCAAGAAGGTAAAGTTATTAGCAGAGCACTAGTGCGAGCTGGTGTGCGAGGTCTAGATTCTAGCTTTGTCAGGGGCTTGTTCGAAGACATAATAAAAGAATCAAAAAGACTTCAAAAGAAGCATTTTACTAAATAACTTCTTATGCTAAGCTACCCTCATGGTAGTCAAAAAGGCCAAAGTATACGATGTCGCAATAATCGGTGGCGGACCAGCTGGCCTAATGGCGGCGGGGATTGCGGCCGAAAGGGGGAATAAGGTTATTTTGCTTGAGAAAAATGAAATTTTAGGCAAGAAACTGCTTATTTCTGGTGGTGGTCGATGTAATATCACAAACGTCAATCCCAATCATCGCGACTTTGTTTCTAAATATGGCAAGAAGGGTAATTTTTTGTTTACACCGTTTTCGATTTTTGGTGTACCTGAAACAGTTAAATTCTTTAACGATTTAGGTGTTCCCACGAAAGTTGAAAATAATTTCCGGGCTTTTCCAGAAAGTGATAAATCCAGTGACGTCTTGAATGCTCTAGTAAAGTTTGCCGAGAAAAATAAAGTAGAGTTTAGAATTGGCGCTGAGGTTGCTAAGTTCAAGAAATTGAAGCCTGCCCGAACCTCTGGGGGCGGGAATAAAATTACGGCTGTCGTTCTTTCTTCCAAAGAAGTGATCGAAGCTAAATCTTTTATCTTGGCTTCGGGTGGTAAATCACATCCCGAGACTGGTTCAACGGGGGATGGTTTTGAATGGTTAAAAGATCTCGGTCACAATGTTATCGATTCAGCCCCAGCTCTTGTACCAATCAAAATAAAAGAAAGTTGGATTGCCGAGCTCTCTGGTATTTCCGTCGATAACGCCGGCCTTTCTGTTTGGATCGAAGAGAATAATAATTGGAAGAAAGTTTTGAGTAAAAAAGGCAGATTTCTTTTTACCCACGTCGGCCTGACTGGTCCGACGGTTTTAAATATGAGTAAAGAAGTGGGCGAGTATCTAGATTATGACGAAGTGAAACTGGCTATCGATTTTTATCCTGGTGCGGGCTTAGATCAAATGCACGAGATGGTTTTGAAAAATTTTGAAGCGAATTTAAATAAGAAAGTGAAAAACCTTGTCTTTAAAGAAATCCCAACAAAAGTATTTGATATTATGCTTAAACAACTTGAGATTGATGGTGACTGGATGGTAAATGAACTTCTCCGTGAAATGCGTTTTGCTCTAGTCGAAAAGTTTAAGAGATTTGAAATGACGGTGGCTGGTTTGCTTGGGGTTGATAAGGCCGTAGTAACAAGCGGTGGCCTCGACCTTTCCGAAGTCGATTTTAAAACTATGCGCTCTAAAATATTCGATAATCTCTATTTCGCCGGCGACATCCTAGACTTCGATCGTCCTTCTGGTGGCTTTTCGCTTCAGCTTTGCTGGACCACGGGGTATGTGGCAGGGAAGGCGGTGTAGTATTGACTTACTTGATATTTGGGTGTATAATACCTAGTAGATTAGGACTTTTAAATAATTGCGGATTAGCCACAGCTTTGTGGGTATTTTTGATTAAGTATCTATAAAGCTGTGGCGAAACACAACGTTTCGAGACGGCATGCAGAAATCTGAAAAAATAGGAGATGCCAAAATGGCAACTAAAAATCAGAT
>CAIJXO010000104.1 GCA_903824735.1 uncultured bacterium
ATAGACGTGAGGCTTTGACCAAGGATTTGCAGTATGTCAAAAAGGTACTCAAAGAGGGTGGTGAGGCAGCCAATAAGCGCGCTGAGGAAAAGATGAAGGTGGTGCGGGAGAAGTTAGGGTTGAATATAATCTAAAAAATATGAAAAAAGGTAAGAACAAAAATACAATAATAACAAATTTTTTGTTTGAAACCGGAATGCTCGCCAAAACTCCAAGAAGTGGCTTCTTTTTCCTAGGCAGCGGTGAACAAAGTGTTGCCGAACATATTAACAGGGTTTGTTATATTGGCTTTACGCTGGCTAGCCTAGCAAAAAATGTCGATTCCGCTAAAGTATTAGAAATGTGTCTTTTCCACGACATTGCTGAAGCCAGAGTCTCTGATTTGAATTATGTTCATCAGAAGTATATTAATAAAGATGAGGCCTCTGCAATTAAGGACCTAACCGGAGGTCTACCGTTTGGCGCCAAGATAAGTAGCATCCTTACCGAATATGAGGAGAGAGAAAGCTATGAGTCTAAACTAGCAAAGGATGCCGACAATCTTGAGTTGATTTTATCGCTGAAAGAGCAGCTCGATATTGGAAATAGACGCGCCCTGTCTTGGATAAAGTCTGCTATCAAAAGATTAAAAACAAAAGAGGCTCAGATGCTGATTGATTCAATTCAAAATACCGAATCTGATCAGTGGTGGTATGGTGACAAAGAAGACAAATGGTGGGTAAATCGGAAGAAAAAATAGGTTTGCAAATTTCCATAGAAGTTATATCATATACACATAGACGTCGAAGCCGATGACAAGGCTGAGTCTGGTTGGAAAAAATGAGAAGTAAGTAAGGTGGCACCACGATTTCGATCGTCCTTACAAGATTATTAGTGATAGTAATTTTGTAAGGGCGATTTTAATTTAATAAATAACAAGATGATGCGAACATACATTAAAGATTTGGCGGCAAAGGTGGGTGAAGAAGTTTTGATTAAGGGCTGGGTAGATATTCGTCGTGATCAAGGTAAGCTCATCTTTTTGGATTTTCGTGATGTCACGGGTGTGATTCAGGGAGTGATTTTGCCAAATGCTAAAGAGGCTCATGAAGTCGGATCCAAATTAAGATCAGAATGGGTGGTCGCCGTAACCGGAAAGGTGAATAAGCGTCCGGAGAGAAACGTGCAGAAAGACAAACTTAACGGTGAAATTGAGTTGGAGATTTTGAATATTGAAATTTTGAACGAATCAGTCACACCAGCCATCGACGTCCGCGGCGATGGTAAAGATATCGGTGAGGATTCACGTTTGAAGTACCGCTATCTCGATTTGCGCCGACCAAGAATGCAAAAGAATATCATCAATCGTTATAAATTGATGAAGTTGACTCGCGACCTCTTTGAGAAAGAGGGTTTTACGGAAATTGAAACGCCAAACATGACCGCTTCGACACCAGAAGGATCACGCGACTTTATTGTACCTTCAAGATTAGAGAGGGGCGCATTTTACGCTTTGCCACAGTCACCTCAGCAGTATAAACAGCTTTTGATGGCGTCGGGTTTTGAAAAGTACTTCCAGTTCGCCCGCTGTTATCGCGATGAAGACACAAGAGGTGATCGTCAACCAGAGTTCACCCAGATGGACTTAGAAATGAGCTTTGTCGAGCGCGAAGATGTGATGGCGATTAACGAAAAAGTTTTGATTGAACTAGTAAAAACCCTATACCCCGAGAAACAAATTCAGCAGATTCCTTTCCCACGCCTGACTTATAAGGAGGCGATGGAAAAGTATGGAAACGATAAGCCAGATATCCGTACGGATAAAAACAATCCCAATCTGCTCGCTTTCTGTTGGGTTGTCGATTTTCCTTTCTTTGAAAAAGCTGATGATGGTAAGTGGACTTTTACCCATAATCCTTTTTCCGCACCAAAGCCTGAATTCATGAACGATTTGATGGAAAAGAAGAATATTGAAAACATTCTCACAACGCAATACGATATTACTTTGAATGGTTACGAAATCGGTGGTGGTAGCATTCGAAATCACCGCGGTCCAGCCTTAAAGAAAGTATTTGAAGTTATGGGTTATGAAGATGAAAGAATTGAAAAAAACTTTGGTCATATGATGCGTGCTTTTGAGACTGGTACTCCGCCACACGGTGGAATTGCTTGGGGTCTTGATCGCTTTATCATGCTACTCCAAAACGAGCCGAACATTCGTGAGGTAATCGCTTTTGCTAAGACTGGTGAAGGGAAGGACTTGATGATGGGTGCACCGACCGAAGTTTTGCCTGAACAGTTAAGAGAGTTGGGGATTGAGATTAAAAAGAAAAAATAAGACGTGCCCACCGATACTTTTACAATCAAAACCGAAGTCTTTGAAGGCCCGCTTGACCTGCTGCTTTCGCTGATTGAGAAGAAAAAGCTATTCATCAACGATATTGCTTTGTCCAAAGTGGCTGACTATTATATTGCTTACCTACAAAATCAGGCGCAGTTTCCGATTGCCCAAAGTGCGGACTTTTTGGTTGTGGCTTCGACTTTGCTTTTGATTAAGTCACGCTCGCTAATTCCTTCCCTTAATCTAACTGAAGAGGAGCAACACGATATCAATGATCTTGAAAGAAGACTGAGAATATATCAGAGAATTAAAGAGCTCAGTGTTCATATCAAGAAAGCTTTTGGTAAAGATATGATTTATTATGCCGAACCAAGAAAAGCGGTGCCGGTTTTTTCACCCGATGCTAGTATGACGGAGGAAAATTTTCTGACAGCGATAATGTCAGTGATCAAAGCCCTGCCTAAAGTCGAGAATATTCCCAAAGCAATAGTCAAAAAAGTGATTAGTTTAGAGGAGATGATTGGTAATTTGACTGAAAGAATCAAAAGCTCGATTAAATTGAGTTTTAAAGAGTTTGCTAAAGTTGGAAAAGAGGAGCGAGTCAATGTTATAATAAGCTTTCTCGCGATGCTTGAGCTTGTGAAGCAAGGTATCGTCAATGTCCGACAAGACAATCAGTTTGATGATATTGAAATCGAAACTCAACACACAGGTGTGCCACATTACAACTAAAAATTATTAATAAAATGGAAGACTTAC
>CAIJXO010000105.1 GCA_903824735.1 uncultured bacterium
AAGCCGCACCTCATACGGTAAAAGAGTTCTCCGCAAGCGTATGCAGAAAGGCCGAAAGCGACTAAGTACGGTCTAAAAGAGCTCCATGCTCCCTATTAATAAAAGAGTAAAAAAAGACGCCTTTCCCGAAATTATGAAAAAGGGGCGTTTTTTGCATGGGGAAAACCTGTATATTGTCTCTCTCGACCGAAAAGATGCCCTACCCAGCCGGTTTTCTTTTGTTGTTCCAGCTAAGGTAAAAAAGACCTCGGTGGGGCGTCATTTAATTAAAAGACGCCTTACGGCCGTAGTCGAAAAAGCGCTAACCCAAATAAAACCCGGTTTTTCGGCAATCTTGTATGCCAAGAAAGATATTTCGGCTTTTTCCTATCAAAAAACCGAGAAAGAGATACTTGAGTTACTATCCACTTTGGGCTATACTCACTAAATGTTTAACACTATACTCTATAACCCCCTTTATAACGCTTTTATCGGCCTTATTGGAGCCTTTCCGTGGATTGATGCTGGTGTGGTCGTTATTATATTTACCTTAATCGTAAAGCTCGTCCTATTCCCCTTATCAAAGAAGTCTATTCGTAGCCAGATTGAAATGAAGAAGATTCAGCCGGCCATCGATGAAATCAAACTAAAATACCCTGAAAATAAGCAAGAGCAGGCCCTGAAGACCATGAATCTCTACAAAGAACGCGGGATCAACCCTTTCGCCGGTATATTTCTTGCCCTGATTCAACTACCGATACTTATCGCTTTGTACATGGTCTTCTACAAAGGAGGACTGAGTGTAATTCATACCGAATCCTTGTATTCTTTTATTAAAGCCCCAGTGGAGGTTAACAAAGTTTTTCTTGGACTGGTTGATATTACCGAAAAAAGCACAATTTTAGCAGTCATCGTTGCTTTGGGACAATTTTTCCAAATAAAGTTTACGATGCCAGCTCTTAAGAAAGAGGATTCTGGATCAAAATCATCCTCTTTTCAAAACGAGCTTGCTAAAAGTATGAGCATGCAGATGAAGTACGTTATGCCAGTGTTTATGTTTTTTATCGCGCGTAGTTTCCCCGCTCTAGTTTCTCTATATTTGATTACTGCCAGTGTTTTTGCTATTGTGCAGGAATTATACATGAGGAAAAAATTAGCCAATGAAAAATAATATGGAAACAGACAAAGCTAAAAAAATAATTGAGGAGATGTTTAACCTGATGGGCACACCTGCAGAGACCGTGGCCTACACCCTTGATGCTAAAAGAGGGCACGTGTTTACGGTTAAGAGTGTCGAGTTTGAGAAGGTCTCGGTTGCCAAGGGTGATGAGGTGGCTCGAGATCTTGTCTACTTACTGAAGAGAATTTTTAATAAAAGCACTTTACCGGGCGAAGAAATTTTTAAATGCACGATTGATATCAATGATCAGCAATCTAAAGCGGACGCTAAAATTAAGGCTAAGGCGCTGAATGCGGCCGAAGAGGCTCGTAACCTAAAGACCGACGTTTTAATGGAACCAATGTCTTCTTATGAGCGTATGGTGGCCCATAGTACCCTGTCAGGTCTTGATGATATTAGTACGGAATCGATTGGTGAAGGCCGCGAGCGCCGCCTGAAGGTTAAGTATCTTTCTATTTAAGACTTAGATTCCATAGAGTCAAGCTTGTCTTGTCTGTAAAGAACAAGAAACTGTCGTTCTTGTCTATTTTAAGATCGGTGGCGTCGATACTATAGCGGGTCTCTTTTTGAATATCTGCGATAAGAGTTGAAGCTCCAGTCACTGTGTTTACTCGCCAAATATCATCGGTAAAGTTCGCTAATCCTTGGTACCATAGATCTGGGTATTCGCCGTTGGGAAAACCTTTGGGGACGGCACAATAGACTATTTTACTATCAGTATTACCCCAGACACATTTTTCCGGGAAGGTGGCAAAAGGTAGCAGTTTGTCCTCACCGCTTTTTACGTTGTGTAAGTATAGTCGAGGGGTGTTTCTGGCACTATCCGAATACAAGACTTCAGTTGTGGCGGAATTGGTTTTGGTGGTGAGGCCTAAAATACCGCCTAAAACCTTATTCAAACTTCCAGTCTTACTGTTTAAGAAATACATATAACCTTGGACAGTCGCCGCAGGTCTCGTGGTCATGGTAATAATTTCTTCTTTCGGCCAGGAAACATTCCATTCCACTAAAGGAGATTCAAATACTAGGGCCTTGTTTAAGCCGTTGGTTTTAGACACGAGGCCCGTTGATCCCTTAAGGTTTGTCGTCAGATAAAAAACTTTGTCGCCCAAGGGATTTGTGGCTAGGGCGGAGATATTTTCTGGTAAGAAGTTTCCATCTATTCCCCCTTCAAACTCGTTTGTAGTAGTGGTTGCTGGGTTTATCTTGACTGAGAAAGTTTCAATGCTCTCGGTTTTGTCTTTCAAATAGCGAATAATCAATCGCTGTCCGTCGGGTAACCAGTTTGATTCATAGACCTTAAGCACGGTGGTGTTTGATAGTCTCTTAGACTCTAATGAGTCGGCATAGGCCTCGTAAATGTTACCGTTTGCTCTTAAGATATAGTGGATGTTTGTCTTTCCCTCTTTTGTATCGATGACCGTGAAACCAGAAATCGGATCAGTCGAGATCTGGCGGATTTTTTTGTCTAGAACAACTTCTACCGGTTCGGTGCTGGTCGCTTCTTCATTTTCTGTGATTGGAGCGCTGTTTGTCGCTACCGTGCCGAAAGGATCATAGGTGTCCCCCGTCACAAATGGTCGCACTGGAGTTTTTGGCGACTGATTTGCTGTAAAGTAAAACCAAATCAAGGCGGCAAGAGTTCCCACAAAGACAACGAGTATTAAAATTATGGCATTTTTCTTCGACATCATGGTTTTATAGTTTAAAATTCAATATCTCCGGATTTATAGTCCATAGGATTAGATAGGACACGAGGGCAAGTAATAGGCCCCAAATTGCATCGTTTATTTTTTTCTTACCATCTTCTTTGCTAAATAACGATTCGGAAAGCATGATCTCTACTCCGCCCCAGACAATCATAATTACCGATAGAGCGGCCGCAATTGCTAAGCCAAACTCAAATGCTTGGGATAAAAAACTCCCGAGATCGTTTGTGGAACCACCAAAACTCTTGAAAGCTTCTGGCTCAAGAGCGTGATATTCCAAAGCGGCCGCAAAAACTTTTTGGGTTAGCATATTATTGTTTTTGGAAGTTAATGATAAAATTCTTGTCGGTGAATTGGAATATTCTAATATTGTTACTGATTTTTAAACCAATGTTGACGGTACCCGCACCCTCCTTTTCTTGTCTCACAGTAAAGCTATTTTTAGGATCCTGTGCGCCAACGGTTTGTCCATTTAGGCTCCAAGCACAGTCAAGATTTGGGGTTGTGGCATAACCGGCACTAAAAAAGTAAGGCACCGCGACGACACTAAATTCGTCAGTAAGCATTTGCACAGTATCTTTTATCGCTCTGTTTGTCATGATTCCATAAATTGGGCTATTTTCATAAAAGACTATTTTAGGATTACCAAGTGGTATATCCACCCAATTATTTGCGGCGGTGGACTGATCTGGAGAGCTTACCTTTACCTCAATCCTCGCGCCTCTGATCGGTACACTGCCAGTATAAGTGAAGTAATTCTTGCCGATTCCAGAGACGTTGGCTGCGGCGGTCCCATCTTTTTTCCAGCTGTATATAAGGTCACTTGTTTTGAATTTAGCACCATTGGCGTCAAATAGTTCGGGAAAGGCCACTACCACGACTGTCCCCTGGTTTACATTCATCGCTTTACCTTTGTAGAAAGGTGGCACATAAGAAATCGTCTCAAATATTAAATCAACACCCGCTGGGATGATGGTCATTTCCTTGGTGTAAACGCTATCACTGGCTTCAACGCTGGCACCCACGGTCATTGGCTTACCGGCCTCACTAGCTGGCAGAGTAAAGCTCTTTAGACCGTTTTCAGATTTTTTTTCAATTCCGTTTAAGGTCCAGGTTATTTTGGAACGGTCCAGGTCAATTAAGGAGCTTTGAATAGAAAAGCTGGCGTTGGTGCCTGGACGTGGATTCTCTGGACTCACAAAAATACTAATATCGGTAAAATTAGATGATGCGGTCTGAGCATGAACGGGGACACTCTGGATAAAAAGACCAAACAAAACAAGAAAGCATAATTTGAAAAATAATTTTTCCATCTCTCCCTAATTATAACACAGATTATTGACCGCTACTATTTAGGTCTTCTCTCGCTCTTTTTATAGCCAAAAGCTGTGAAGGATCTGAGGTAATAATCTGGTCTTCGGTATAAGAGGCAATAACCTTGATCGCAACATGTTTTTGACCAACGAAGAATAGACCCTCCCCCACGTCTGACTCAAGAAGCAAGAATTTCTCCTCGTCCGTTAGGTTGAAAACGCGCTGAAGATTGTCCACGGTCGATGGGGATTGTTTTAGTAGAATCTGGATTGATGAGTTTGTTACAATTGGCAGTCCGTAAGGTGAACGCAAGAAGTCGTCGACGTCCTGGGTGATTGTTGCTAGTCCAAGGAAGTATTTACGTCCTCTTTTTGCCATACTAAACAAGAAGGAAGCAGTATCTTCGGATTTCATCATCCACCACGCCTCATCGATGACGAGTAGTCTCTTCTTTAGTTGGCGACGGATAGCGGTCCAGATATAGTGAGTGATGATATACATCGCCACCGGCTTAAGCTCGTCTTCCATGTCGCGAATTGAGAAGACGACGAACTTAGCATCGATATCGACGTTCGTTGGTCGGTTGATAAACCCAGCCCAAGAACCACGGGTAAATTTTGAAAGTTTCTGCACAAGACCCTCTGCCCCCTCCATTCCCGAGAGAACCAATTCGAAGTCCGACAAAAGTGGCGGCTCGAGATTCGCGAAATCTGATTCAGCGGTTATGTCCTTTAGGGCGTAGGTCTCACTAATAGCCCGATCGACGATTGCATCTTCTTCGGGGGTCAAACCACCAAACATAATACGAAATAGACCGACCAGGTTGATAACGTTTGAACGCAAGACATCAGAAGCCGATTCGTCTTCACGTGGGACGGGCAAATCAAAAGGGTTAATGTGGCTGGCGGAGTTTAGGGAAATATCAAAGTTTTTACCACCAACAGCCTCGGATAAGAACTGGTATTCTTTTTCTGGGTCGATGACTATGACATCAGTATCAAACATCAAAGAGCGTAAGATCTCCAATTTTGTGGCGTAGCTTTTACCGGAACCGGACTTGGCAAACGTGACCGAGTTATAGTTGTCGAGAGAAAAACGGTCAAACAGCACCAAGCTGTTATTGTGGCGGTTGATTCCATACAGAATTCCCTTGTCCGAAGTTAAGTCGAAAGAAACAAACGGGAAAATACTTGATAGTGGCGATGAGTTTAGTTTGGAGTGCACCCCGAGCTCATCATCCGCAGTCGGCAGAATACTCTTATAGCCTTGTTCTTGCTGGAATAAAGCGGGTTTTAGATAGACTAACTTTGACTCGAGAACAGATTTTATTTCCGCCTCAAGTTTGTTTAATTCGTCCTCGTTATTACCATAAATCGTAATATACACACCGACATCAAAAAGCTTTTCCTGGGCTTGCTGTAGGTTATCTCGAAGAGACTCTAGGTCTTGATAGGCCGTATCCAGCATTGGATCACGAACCAGTCCTTTGTTTTCTCGTTGATTTATCTGGCTCTGCACTTCGGCCACCTTCTTCTGAAATTGACGCAAGATCTTTGCGGTTTCAATTGGGTGAATGAAAATGGAAATGTTGAAAATCTTATCTAAGTTTATAATCGGCGCAAACCAGCTTTCGGTTAGAAATCTTGGATAAGATATAACAAAGAAAGTTCTAGCGATTTTTTCACCCAGGTTTATCTCGTTTGGAGTTATTTTGAGAGCCGACGGTGCAATAATATCTTGCAACTCCAAAACACCGCTTTCATATATTTCTTGCGGCAAAAAAGAGGTCAGCTCCGCTTCTTTTTTCCTTTCCTTCTTTTTTAAAAAATCTAAAATTCCCATTGTATTTTAAAGTTTAATTGGCTTTTCGGTATCGCCAGGGTTAAATAATTTATAGAAGAGCTCGATCGCTTCCTCGGTGCCAAGACTTGCGCTTCTAACCCCACAGCGCATCAATCCTTGTTGCACCACTGAAATCCTTTGCTCAAGCTGAGTACGACTCTCTTCAAAGCTGTCATTTTTTGTACCATCTTTTGCCCCCTTCTTTTCTTTTTGTGGTCCTAAGATCGTTGTTGGCGTGAAAGGAACAACCACGAAGAAGGTTTTTGACATAATGTTCTGGCTTTCAGTAAAACTCTTGACGAACTGAACATATTCTTTGATCTGAATCTTTAAGAGGTCGTTTAGCTGTTCATTGTATTGTTTTTCTAGGGTCGCGAGATAAGGTCGTATGTCGAGTTGTCTTGACTGGATGGAAATCTGAACAGAAAAATCGAGGGAGTTTAGAAAGTTTTGAAACTGATAGATAATTGCCTCTTGTTCGTCAGCACTTTTCAGGGCAAAGTTCAAAGACGACGACAATATTACCGCTCGCATCGAGCCGTCTTTCATGATAATTACACCATCACGAACTTCCTTTATTGGGACGAATTCTTGTGTAGTTTTAGCAACGACCATAGTTGGTCTTATTATAGCCTATTTATCACCGCGGGTCACGGGATTTAAACTTTCTTTAATATCTAGGCTCCAAGTCAGGTCATGCAGTTTACTGTCAGATAACTTTGGAACGTAAATCGGCGTTTGCCCTGGTAGACCCGATGGACTAGCGGCTGCTTTCTCAGGCGATTTGTCCTTTTTCTTCCAGAGGTAAAGTTTACTCGAAAAGAAATAGTAAAAGGCCGACTGCATAACGGTAATTAACGGCTTACTATTTACTTGATAAAAAGAAAGGGCCAG
>CAIJXO010000106.1 GCA_903824735.1 uncultured bacterium
GCCTTAGCTGTATTGAGAGAAATATTTAATGAATCCGCAATATCAGTAGGCGAATCGATACCTTGAAGAACAAAGCTTTCGCACTTCGTCAAAAGCCTATCTCTTTTTGAGTTTGAAATTAATTTTGAAGTCATAAATATTAATTAAGAATTTGATAGTAATTTTATTGACCTAACTCTATATCTAAAAGACTCTTTGCTCAAATTTTAGACTTAATTTAAGTTTCAAAAATAGACTTAACTACAAAAATCATCAAACTAGGCTATAGTGCAAAATATTTCTAAAGATAGCCACTCCCATATTACTAATTACTTAGTAAAACACTAAATACTTAACCTACTCATATAGTTCATTAAGAAACAGGCTAATGAGATTCTTTGATAATGAGAATATATTTACCATCTTTGGAAGCTAAAATCTTTTTGATATTAGTATCCTTTTGTATTGTTGTCATGTTTAACGTGATTGTTTCGCCATCGGGTGTTACAACCTGATAATCAGTCAGGTCTTTGGGTGTTTCAGTTATTGGATTCTTCTCACTGGGCTTGTTTGGTATAGCTACAACTGGCTTGGTTAAATCTGAAATAAGGTCAGTTAAGTTATCTTTCTTTATTTTGTTGTCCATAAATTTATTATAGTCAATCCAACACTAGAGCGTAATTGGTATCAACTTGCTCTCAGGAGTTTCGATTTCATTCTCAAGAATAGCCTCAATCTCTGCTTTGGTTTGGCTAAACCAATCTATGTTTTGTACAATAATGTTAAATAGTTCGATATAATTCTCTGTAGTTCGACACAAAAAAAAGACCGTCTATTTCTAGACGGCCGGGCAAAACGAACACTAACTCTATCGTAACTCTTCCAAAAGAACACTTTCCTCCCACCTCCAGTATTCTTCTGCTCTCCCCCAAGAAGTGCCTTTGACAAACAAATAGTCATCGTTCCTCGAACCGATAGGACTAGTTTTACGTTCGAGGATATATGTACCAGGCTTTAATATTACCAAGTCGACGTGATCAGCCCTAGAAAAATCTACCAAATTTACTTCTCTTTTCAGGATCGCCGAAAACAAACTAGCCTTCTTGATTTTCTTGAATGGCCTAATCCTTACCATAATAAATATGGCAACACCTACGCACAAAGTGAGAGCCACAGACAATCCAGATACATTATGGTCATAAAAGCCAACAATCAAATTGACCATAAGTAGAAAAAATATCGCTGACCACCACAAAACACCTCGGTTTTTTTGCATCTCTTCCTCCTCGAAAAATAAATGTTCGGACAACTAGGTATTCTACCGCACGAGCACCCTAATTGTCTCTATTTACTCGCTTCCCACTCCATGGAGTAGAGAATTTTGTCTATCGCTAGATCATAGTCCATAATTTCGGATTCCTTGAACCAAAGTTTTATCTCGCTTTCAGCTTCCTCGACAGTTCCGGAGGCGTGTACTAGATTGCGGATGGCTCGGCCATCAATATCAGAAATAAAATACGAATCGATGGTAGAGGAAACAAGACTCCCGCATTTATCGTTAGGAAAGCGGATCGTGGCAGTAAGAAGTATTATTTCACAGGCCATCCGATAAAACGGGGAGCCGCTGAAAAAAGTGGCTCCCCGTTCTGCATCATTGTCGTTGTCTTTCAAATTCATGCGGTATATTTTAGGCAATAAAAAACCCCGGGATCGTCACCGACTCAAGGTCGGGAGAGGATTTCTCCGGGGGCTGCATGCAAATAATAGCTTTTACGGGTGGTACATACAAGCATATTTTTCAGACCAACTTCGCCGAGCAATATCGCATGAGCGCCTCGACGCCTATCGTCATCGCGCCACCAGCAACAATGACGCGGAGCTGTTTGCCCATTACGCTTGGAACATGACGTTATCAGAAAGCCTTTA
>CAIJXO010000107.1 GCA_903824735.1 uncultured bacterium
AATAAGACTTGAGGCATTCTCGACTCTACCGATTAGAAATATATCATTCTGCAGTCCATAGCGTTTTATTCTCTCTTGAAGCTTCTCTCTTTTTTCACCTTCTCCGATGATGATGAGCAGAGGAATAGAGGCATCATCATTTTTCTCCATCTTAAGTGAATAAAGGGCCTCAATAATGTATTTAAGTCCTTTATTTTTGTGTAATTCAGAGATCGTGCCAATCCAGGTTCGCCCTCTCGTGTCCAAATCAGCCGGTAATTTTTTTAGAAGTTCGGCACGGGCCGATTCTTTATCTAGAAAATCTATTTCTTCGATGCCATTTCTGATTACGACTGTTTTACCTGAGGGTATCTGTCTTTGAGTAGCTTGAGAAACTGCAATAGTTACATCTGAAAGTTTGATGGTTATAAGGTGCAGCAGGTAGATTATTTTCTTTTGGAATTCACTTCGATCTTCATTAAAAGCCCAGTTGTGTGCGGTAAAGACAATCTTTGGCACCCGAGAGATTTTACCGGCTAAAGCGCCAAGTAGTCCCATCTTTGAACTATTTAGATGAATTATATCGGGTTTTTCTTGGCGAAATATTTTTACTAGTTTGAGTAGTATAAGAAAGTCTTTCCAGATTTTTACATCTCGTGTCAGATTGTCCAGGAGGATATTTTTTATCTGAGATTCTTCGAGTTTTTTCGATAAGGTTCCGTCAGCCCCTAAGATGACCGAAACGTCATAGCGGTCGCGCGGTAGCGAGGTGGCTAAATCATAAACATAACGCTGTGCGCCGCCCCAAACTCCCTTAGTTATACAGTAGAGTATTTTCTTCTTGGTCACTTCCATGATTTGCATTATAGCATTTTTTTGCTGTATACTTCAGCTGTTATGAAAGCCACCAGTCGAAAGGAGCCTTGGTTATTATTTCTCGGTGATATCTTCTTTTTTATCTTTTCACTATGGCTAACGCTGTTACTTCGCTTTGGTGAGATGCCATCCCAGGCGGTCTTTATGGAACACTTTTATCCTTTTAGCATCTTATTTGCCGTCTGGCTGGTTGTCTTTTTTATCGCTGGTCTATATGAGAAACACACCACTCTCTTCAAAAGCTATTTACCTTCACGTCTCTTAAGCACTCAGATTTTCAACAGTTTGCTCGCTGTCACTTTCTTTTATTTGGTCCCACATTTTGGTATTACACCGAAGATTGTTCTCTTTATATATCTGCTGATTTTCTTTTTGTTTATCTTTACCTGGCGGTACTACGGACAGAATCTTTTCGGCTTGAAATCGCAGGAGAAAGCCTTGATTGTGGGAAGGGGCGAAGAAATCTATCTTCTTAAAGATGAAGTGGCGAATAATTCGCGCTACGGATTGGAGTTTGTATCGGTTTTTGATCTTGATAAGACACCGATGACAAACCTTGAGAAAAACATCACCGAAGAAATATATTCCAAAGATATAACGGTTGTGGTGATTGACCTACAAGACAAAAGCATTGATAAGAATATGCCGCAGTTTTATAATTTGCTATTTTCGAGAGTACGCTTTGTCGACATGAACAATTTGTATGAAGGAATCTTTGATCGTATACCCATTTCCCTTGTCAGTTACAATTGGTTTCTAGAAAATGTCTCAGTCACTCCGAATACCTCATACGACCTCTTTAGGCGATTAGAGGATATTGTCGTCTCGTTTATTTTCGGTGTTGTATCTTTGGTCTTTTATCCTTTCATCATACTGGCAATTAAGATTGAGGACGGTGGTGACATATTCATCGTACAAAACCGTGTCGGTAAGAATAATGTGCCAATAAAAATCCTAAAGTTTCGTACGATGAGTTTTAATGATAATGAGGAAATTTCAAAAGACAAAATAAAAAACCAAATCACCGCTGTTGGGCGTTTCCTTCGTAAAAGTCGTCTAGATGAACTACCCCAACTATGGAATGTCTTCACTGGGGAACTGTCCCTTATTGGTCCACGTCCAGAATTACCAGCTTTGGCTCAAATCTACGAGAAGGAAGTTCCTTATTATAATGTCCGACACTTGATCCAGCCTGGTCTATCAGGCTGGGCACAGCTTTACCACAATCGTCATCCACATCAAGGTCTAGATACGGTTGAAACGAAGAACAAACTATCTTACGATCTCTATTATCTTAAACATCGGTCATTATTTTTAGACTTGCAAATTGCTTTAAAGACGGTCAAGACACTCTTGTCTAGAACGGGGAAATGAGTATAATAGTCTCTATGTTTAAAAGACGATTTTGGGCTTTAATACTCTTGGTTTTAGCAGCACTTGTCGGGTATTTTGTTTATTCAACTAACAGCGCCGATTCTAAGCATAATTTTAAGCTTGGTCTGGATTTGAATGGTGGTATTGAGCTTATATATAAAGCTGATACGAGTGGTATCGCGGCGGCTGATATTGCTGGTAAGATGAACTCACTTAAAGATCTGATCGAGAAGAGAGTGAATGTCTTTGGTGTTTCCGAACCGATTATTCAAGTCGAGAAGGTTGGCTTGGTTGGTAGCAATGCGGTTCAGCAGTTGGTAGTTGATTTACCTGGACAGACCGATATTGCTGGAGCGATTGCCCAAGTTGGTAAGACTTACGTCCTTGAATTTAGATTCCCAAGCGAAGAACTTGAAAAATCTACAAGCACTCTTGATGTTACCACCAAAGATTTTGAAGCAACTGGTTTGACCGGTGCCTTACTTGAAAAGGCGACACTCGAGTTTGATAGTAATACTGGTGCTCCGACTGTCGCTCTGCAATTCAATAAAGAGGGTGCTGATTTGTTTGCCAAGATAACTCGCGAGAATGTCGGCCGTCGCTTGGCGATTTTCCTTGATGGCGATATTAAATCCATGCCGGTTATTCGTGAGGAAATTACTGGGGGCAAAGCCTCGATTTCTGGTGGCTTTGTCGGCTCTGAAGGTATCAAAGAAGCCAAAGATTTGGTCAACAACCTGAACCTCGGCGCACTCCCAATACCAATCGAGCTGATCTCGACTCAGAGTGTCGGTGCTTCTCTTGGTACTGAAGCCGTTCGAGCTAGTACCCACGCTGGTCTCTGGGCCTTTATTGTGATCGCCCTGTTCCTAATCATTTGGTATCGTTTACCTGGTCTTTTGGCGGTTATTTCCTTAGCTATTTACACTGCTATCAACTTAGCATTATTTAAATTGATTCCTGTCACTCTAACTGCGGCTGGTATTGCCGGCTTTATCTTGTCCCTTGGTATGGCGGTGGATGCAAACATTTTGATTTTCGAAAGAATGAAAGAAGAGCTAGCTCGTGGCCGTGAACTTGGCGATGCAATTAAAGAGGGCTTTGCTCGCGCCTGGTTATCAATCCGCGATAGCAACACTTCAAGTATTATCACCGCGATTATCCTCTATGCCTTCTCCAGCACCCCAGTAGTCAAAGGTTTTGCCTTGGTCTTTGGTCTTGGTGTTATTGTCTCAATGTTCACCGCAATTACCGCTTCACGTACTTTACTTTTGGCGATTAAACATGATCATGCTGGAAGGGTCATAAAATTTTTATTCCATAATGGCGCAAGTAAATAAAAATATATGTTTATCATAAAAAACAGAAAAATATTCTATATCTTCTCAGCGATTCTTATCCTCGTTTCGATTCTCTCACTTTCCATCTGGCATCTAGAAGTCGGTATCGATTTTAAGGGTGGGTCAGTGATTCAAATTGGTTACGTCGATAGTAAACCAGAAACTGCAATTATACAGAAAAATATTTCTGAGCTTGCTCAGACTATTTCTCTCGGTTCGTATGTTTTGCAGGCGGTCGGGGACACGGATTATTCTATCAAGTCTCGTCTAGTCTCTGATAAAGAAAGACAGCAGATTGAGAACGCTTTCTCAAATAACGGCGCTAATAAGATTGAGGTTAAGAAAGTAAACTCGATTGGTCCGTTGATTGGTAAAGAAGCAGCTCAAAAAGCCATCATTTCTATCATCCTGGTCATTCTTTGTATCGTCCTTTTCATTACTTTTGTATTTAGAAAAGTTTCTAAGCCGGTTTCAAGCTGGAAGTATGGTCTCATGGCCATTGTCGCTTTAGCTCACGACGTCATTATACCGATGGGAGTATTCTCGATTCTTGGACATTATTTAGGTTATGAAGTGGACACTTTGTTCGTAACAGCATTGCTCGTCGTCCTTGGTTTCTCGATTCACGATACTATTGTCGTCTACGACCGAATTCGCGAAAACCTAAATATTTCAAATAAAGAAAATGATCGCAAAAGTTTTGAGATCATCGTCGGTGAAAGCGTTCGTCAAACTTTCGTTCGGTCAATCAACACCTCGATGACCACCATCTTGGCCCTAATCGTTCTTTACTTCCTCGGCGCCGCCGCTACCAAACACTTTGCTCTCGCTCTTATCATTGGTGTGGCTGTTGGTACTTATTCTTCAATCTTTATTGCCTCAGCATTACTTGTGACTATTGAGAAGTTTAAGAAAGCCTAGTCTTTCTTGACCGAACCTCGGGTGATTTATCCACACTAGATTAATTGTGGTATTTTAACTAATGGGTGTAGAATTAGGGCATGAAAAAAATTAACCAAAAAATGACTCTTGAAGATAAGGTTGATGGACTTTCGGGTACAGTGGGAAAGCTAGCATCCACTGTTGATGGATTGTCGGGAACAGTAGGAAAGTTGGCGACGATGGTTGAGGATTTGGCTGTGAAGATGAATAAGCGGTTTGACTTCATTGATCAGAAGTTTGATGGAGTGGGCCAGCAATTTGAGTCTTTAGCGGAAAGAATTGACAAGAGAATTGATGGTCTTGAATTGACAATGAACCATCGTTTTGACGAAGTTGGAAGCCGACTAACCTCCGTAGAGGGTAGAACTAGGGCTCTGGAATTAAAAAGAAGTTAAATGCCTAAAAAAGACACATCATGGGGTGGAGTAGCCGACTGGTACAATGAGCTATTGAATTCAACTGGTACATACCAGAAGGAATTAATCTTGCCTAACATTTTACGGCTAATGGACGTGAAGGAGGGGGAGTGGATTTTTGATCTTGCTTGTGGGCAAGGTTTTTTCTCACGTAAATTTGAAGAGGTAGGCGCAAATGTCGTTGGTTCGGACATTTCTTCAGAACTTATCGCTGTAGCCCAAAAAACCGCTCCGAAGGAAGCCTATTTTCACGTTAGTCCGTCAGACGACATCTCGTTTGAAAAAGACGAATCTTTTGATAAGGTGGTTTGTATTCTCGCACTTCAGAATATTGAAAATTTGATTGGTACAATGAAAGAGGCGGCGCGAATACTTAAAAAAGGAGGGAGATTTTTCATTGTTTTAAATCATCCCGCGTTTCGTAATCCCAAGAATACCAGCTGGGGTTTTGATGAGACAACCAAGACTCAGTATCGTCGAGTGGACGCTTATCTTTCGGAGTCTAAGACTGAAATCGATATGGCGCCAGGGTCAGACCCCTCGACAAAGCTCGGGGCAAGCAAGAAGGTAACGGTTTCTTTTCATCGACCACTTCAGGTTTATTTCAAAGCTTTAGTAAAAAACGGCTTTTTAATCGGTCGCCTCGAAGAGTGGAATTCCCACAAGAAAAGTGAGGCAGGGCCACGCCAAAAAGCGGAGGATAAAGCCCGCCAGGAGATACCCCTATTCCTTGTGATTGAAGCCATTAAATAGCGCTTGACTTCTCTTTTGCTATGAGTATAATGGACACCACTGTTTAGTTATCGCCCATAAGGTGATTTTTAAATGGTTTACCCTGAGGCTTTGTCGAAGACTACGACGTTGATAGGCACGGTGTGGAAGCGCAGTAATG
>CAIJXO010000108.1 GCA_903824735.1 uncultured bacterium
ATTTTTCCAAAAAGAAACACACGTCCTGAACCATATAGTTAGCTGAGGCAAATTTGATAACTGTCTTTCCGGGAATCAAAGCTGCGGCCATAATGGCATTTTCAGTAACCGTGTCTCCACTTTCATAGAGTGGGTAGGTAGCTGGTTTTAATGTTTCAGTCGTAATTTCATAACTATCACTTTTGGTTTCGATATTTACGCCGTAATTCTCAAGGGCATAGAAATGGGGAGTAACTGTGCGCGCGCCAAGTTTACAGCCACCACTTTGTGGCAGAGAGAATTTCTTTAAATGATGAATCAATGGTCCGATAAGCATGATAACGCTTCTTGTTTTTTCGGCCGATTCTCTATTTAGATTTTTTAGACTAATTTTACCAGGCTGAATCTCCAAATCATTTCCGTTCCATTTAACCGAAATATTTAGACTTTCCAAAACTTCCACCATTCGATATACCTCTTCAATTTTTGGAACATTTTTGATTGTGGTCTTGCCTTTATTCAAAAGGGAAGCGCAAATCACGCCCATTGCGCCGTTTTTGGAAGTCTTGGTGATAACTGAGCCGGATAGTTTGTGACCGCCATCGATTTCAAAGTTAATCGCACCGGTACTCAGGGTAACTAAACTACGATCAAGAGCGGCACTGATCTTTACAATCATATCAGTCGTCAGATTTTGCTCGCCACTTTCGATACGGGCGATAGCACTCTGGGTCGTATCCAGTTTCTTGGCAAATTCTGCTTGAGTAATACCTCGACGTTCTCGTAAATCTTTTATTAAATGACCGATGTTTGTTAATGTATTTGACATTCACGAAGTATAGCACATATGCGATATAACCTGCAATATTGCAAAAAGGGGTGAATAGGTTAAGATTAACTATATGGCATTTTTTACCAAGAAATTAGGTATAGATTTGGGTACCGCCAATACTTTGGTATTTTTACCGGGCAAAGGCGTGGTGCTCTTTGAGCCTTCAGTTGTCGCCGTTTCTGAACAGGACAATAAAATCCTAGCTGTTGGTGTAGAAGCCAAGAAAATGCTGGGTAAAACTCCTGACAGTATTATTGCTTATCGTCCAATGAAGGATGGCGTGATTGCTGACTACCGTGTGACTGAGGCAATGCTCCGCTATTTTATTGATAAGGCTTTGGGCAAGTGGAATCTTTTTAAACCGGAGGTGATGATCTCGGTGCCTGCCGGCGTGACCTCGACTGAGCGCCGCGCGGTGATTGAGGCGGCGATGAAAGCGGGCGCGAAGAATGCTTATGTGGTGAAGGAGCCTATTCTCGCCGCGATTGGTGCGGGTATTCCGATTCAGGAACCGATGGGGCATATGGTGGTGGATATTGGAGGAGGGACGACTGATGTGGCGGTGATTTCACTCGGGGGTATTGTTTCTTCGACCTCGGTAAAATGTGCTGGTAATAAAATTGATTATGCGATTGCGGATTATATCAAGAAAACTTTCAACCTCGCGATTGGTGACAAGACGGCTGAAGAAATAAAAATAAATGTCGGCTCCGCCGTGCCGATGGAAGAAGAATTGACTATGACGATTAAAGGCCGTGACTTTTTGTCTGGCTTGCCTCGTACGGCTGAAATTAAGACAAATGAAATTGTGAAAGCGATTAGTAAAGAACTCCGCGATATGATCAAAGCGATCAAAGACGTCTTGCAAGAAACTCCGCCTGAACTTGCCGCGGATATTATCGATCAGGGTATCATCATGACCGGTGGTTCATCTCAACTTCGTAATCTTGCCGAGCTTGTTTTCCGTCGCACGGGTGTAAAAGCGACTATTGCGAAAGATCCAATGTACTGTGTGGCGAAAGGTACAGGTATTGCGCTTGAACACTTAGACGTCTACAAAAAATCTATTATTGCGAAGAGATAAACGGTAACGCGCATTCCGTGCTATAATACGCATCTATGAAGCAGATACGGGACAGTTATAGGAAGACCGGCCGATTACACCATGCTTATGCAGTGCTAGGTGATAGAAGCGAAGTAAAAGAAGAGCTTTTTACTTTTTTAAATAAAGATCTAAAATTTCCGACTAAAGGTAATCCGGATTTTTGGCAAGGTGAATTTAATGTCTTAAAGATTGGTGATAGTCGGGCTTTACATGAAAATCACTTAAATAAACCAGTTAAATTTGATCGAAAAGTATTTGTCATCTTTGCTAACACTATTACTAAAGACGCGCAGAACTCTCTTTTGAAAATTTTTGAGGAACCATCAGCTGACACTACATTCTTCTTGATCTTACCAAGCGCAACGGATTTGATTTCGACTTTGAAATCACGTTTGATTATCGTCCGTGGTGACAATATACTTAATGCTAAAAGTGCCACTGGTAAATACAAGGCCGGCGATGCCGAAGAATTTCTCAGCGCTAAAATCGGCAAGCGCCTGACCATGATTGCCAAAATTACCAAGGATATTAAGGATGAGATTTTGACTAAATCAGACGCGATTAATTTCTTGAAAAATATCGAGGTCTTGCTCAAAGAGCGTAAAAATCTTTTGGCGATTGAGGATTTGGAGAAGGCGATTAGCTATGCTTCGGATGAATCACCATCGATGAAAGTAATCTTGGAACATTTAGCAGTTGTGCTATAATAGTCATATGCAATACGATTTCACAAAATTAAAGAGTAAGATAAAGGAGACCGAAGAGTGGATGAAGAAGGAATATACAAGTATTCGAACGGGTATGGCCTCACCACAGCTTTTGGACAGCGTGATGGTAGAAAGCTATGGCCAGAGAATGCCGATTGTTCAAGTTGGTTCAGTTTCGATTGCTGACGCTAAGTCTTTAGTCGTGACACCTTGGGATGCAACTCAAGTGAAAGCGATCGAGAAGGCGATCACCGTTGCTAATCTCGGTGTTTCTTTGAAAACTGATGAGAAAAGCGTGCGCGTCTTTTTCCCGGAGCTAACCAGCGAACGTAGAGAATTATTGATGAAAGTGGCCAAGGAAAAGCTTGAACAAGGTAAAATTACTTTAAGAACCGTTCGTGAAGAAGTCCAAAAAGATATTGATACAAAAGAAAAGGCGGGTGGTATGAGCGAAGACGAAAAGTTTCGCTTCAAGGCTGATATGCAAAAGCTTGTGGATGCTGGGAACAAAGCGCTTGAAGACAATTTCGCTAAAAAGCAAAAAGAAATTACTGGGTAGTTAAAATATTAAATGACTATAATCTTATTTCTAGTAGTCTTGGCTGTCTTGATTTTTGTCCATGAACTTGGACATTTTTTGGTAGCGAAAAAATCAGGAATCAGAGTAGATGAATTTGCGGTCGGTTTTCCGCCCAAGATTTTTGGTTGGGTGAAAGGGGAGACTAAATATGTATTGAACCTTATTCCTTTTGGTGGTTATGTCAAAATTTTTGGCGAGAATCCTGATGATGAAAGTATGACTGGTGCTGATAGTAAGCGTAGTTTTGTCAACGCGAAAAAGTGGAAGCAAGTTTGCGTCCTTTTGGCCGGTATCGCTTTTAATATTATTTTTGCGTGGCTCTTGATTTCTATCTCTTTCATGTTTGGCTCACTCGTACCTGTCGGGGAGGGTGCTAGTGGGGCATATGCTCGCTATATTACTGATAAGCAGGTTGTCTTAACTGGCGTCTTGAAGGATTCACCAGCCGAAAAAGCTGGCTTGATGCAGGGCGATCGCCTTTTGGAAGTCCAGTCTTTTGGCGGTCCTGATCTGAATACGGCTAAAGTTCGAGAATTAATTGAAATAAGTGCAAATGCTGAGGTTGCTGTCTCTTATGAGAGAAAAGGAGAGATCGAAAAAGTTCTTGTGACTCCAGAATTTAACAAAGATTCCGGCAAGCGCGTGATTGGTATTTATATGGAAAATGTGGGGACAGTCAAACTTAATCCTTTTCTTGCTCTATGGGAAGGAGGTAAGCTAACCCTTGTAACAATAAAAGATGTCGCCATTGGTCTCGGTACTTTTATTGGTCAGTCAGTTCAGGGTAAAGGTGATTTTACTCAAGTATCTGGTCCGGTCGGTATCGTTAGCCTGGTGGGGAATGCCGCCAACTTCGGTGTGGCCTATTTCCTTGGCTTCGTGGCCTTCATCTCACTGAACCTAGCGGTCATAAACTTGATTCCATTCCCAGCGCTTGATGGTGGGCGAGTCTTGTTTGTCATTATTGAAGCCATCACTCGTCGGCCAATCAAACCAAAGATTGCTAATACTTTAAACTCAGTTGGCTTTATTATTCTGATTATTCTTATGCTGGTGATTACGTATCGGGATATTATGAAGTTTTTTTAAGCTTATTTTGAGCCGCTAAATTTGCCTTGACTTTTTAAGTCAACTATGCTATACTTATAGAAATATAAGGTCTGTAAATCTTGGGGTGAAA
>CAIJXO010000109.1 GCA_903824735.1 uncultured bacterium
TACTGAATAACAAATACAGAAAAACACTACGATATCGTAGTGCCAATGAAGTCGCGAGAGAGTATGGTATACTTAGTAGTAATTAGTAGTTGAGTTGCATTTCACCCCAAGATTTACATCAAGACAACCCCAGGTGAACAAATGTGGTGCAAGGTGGTCACCGCTCTTGGATTCATGCTTTTCGTCTGTGCTTGGTGGGCGATGCTGTATCCAGCCCGAGGTGATCACAGGATATCACGTAACGACGGACACCCTGGCTCGTCAGCCGGAGACCCGCCCTAGTTGGCGCAGTCTTCGAGAAATCCCCGGTTCGCGCAAGCGGCCGGGGATTCTTCACGTCTACTCCGCCTATTTGGCGGGCAGGTTTTCCAAAAACAAAAAATATTCTTTATTACCCGAGCCACCTAAAATAGGGGAATCGATTTCCGCTAGGACTTTTAAATCTATTTTCTCACAAAACTTTTTTACTTTTTCCAAAGCCTCTCTTTGTTCCGCTTCGGTCTTGACTACACCACTTTTGTTTTTAGCTTTTTGGTCAGTTTCAAATTGCGGTTTGACCAGGGCAATTACTTGGCTCGATTTTTTAATTAAGCTTTTTACTTTTTCTAAAATCAATTCAAGGGAGATAAAGGAGACGTCAATCACAGCCAAATCTATTTCCTCTGGCATTTCTTCAATATCACGAATATCTGTTTTTTCTAGGGACACAACTTTGGGATCAGCTTTCAGTTTAGCGACGAGCTGATCAGTGCCGACATCGACAGCGTAGATTTTTCTCGCACCTTGTCGAAGTAGGCATTCGGTAAAGCCCCCAGTCGAAGCACCGACATCGAGTACCACCAAATCTTTAACGTTGACTTTGAATTCAGCCAAAGCTTTTTCGAGTTTAAGACCACCCCGACCGACATAAGGGACTTCGTCGCCAATTATTTCCACCAGAGCCGTTTCTTCGATTTTTTCGGAATTTTTCAGGATTAGCTTGCCATCAGCCTGAATCCGGCCAGCTTTAATCAATTCTGAAGCCATATTTCGGCTAGTGGTTAGGCCTTTTTCAAAAATCAGACTATCGATACGTTTTTTCATCTCGCTATTGTAGCATTTCTTTCTCTTCCCCTCCTTGGTTAAGGAGGGGCTAGGGGCGGTTGCATTGTGGATAACTTTAACCTTTGCATATTTATACAGGTGTTGATATAATAGACTAAGCTTTATTAAAGGCTTTTAACAACTTAATAATTAAATATGTCTCTTACATTAAAAACAAAGTCCGCTAACTCGCAAAAGGGTTTTACCCTTTTGGAAATCTTGTTGGTGGTGGCCATTATCTCTATTTTGGCCGGTATCGTCATCTTGGCGATTAACCCCACCAAACAGCTTGGTGATACACGAAACGCTCAGCGTCGTTCTGATGTGCTTACGATTTTAAACGGAGTTTATCAGTTCGCTTTGGATAATGATGGCGACCTACCTACGATTCCAGCCATAAGTACAAGCTGTGTGGCAGATGCAGATGCAGAGATCTGTCAAAATGATTCTACTGACTGTGAGGGTGGCAGTAATGTAGACTTATACACTGACCTTGTCGCTGGAGGGGCTGATGGGACTGGCTCCAACTATCTTGTCAGTATCCCTCGCGATCCAGAGGTGGCAAGTTCTACATCGGACGGTACTGGTTATAGTATTGTCCAGCTCCTTAATGGCCGTGTTACTGTCTGTGCTCTTGCCCCGGACAACAATGCCGAGATTTCCGTCACACGTTAGTTACTTCTTCTTGTTTTTTACCACGACCCCACTTCCGCTTGTTAATCACACAATAAATGTCTTTAAGTTTTGAAAAATTAAAAGAAATATTAGTTGACGGCGGTCATGTCGATGAGAACAGCTTTAATAAAGCTGTTCTTGTTGCCAATAAAAAAGCCGACCCCATCGAGGTTTGTCTCGTTAAGGCCGATTATATTACTGATGAAAAACTTGGCGAAGTCGTGGGGAAGTTCTTCGGTGTTCCCTTTAAGGATCTGAAAGAAGAGAATATTCAGAATGATTTACTCGAGATGATTCCTGAAGTTGTCGCTCGTACTCAAGGCGCGATAATCTTTACAAAAGAAGCTGATGGCTATGGTCTCGCCACCTCCAATCCGACAAATTTTGAATTTATCAAGCATGTCGACCAGATTGCTGACGGCAAGCTAGTAGTTTATTATTCGACCCCGATTGGCATGACCGAGGCTTTCAAAGCTTACAAGAACAATATTTTTAAAAATGTCGTCGACCTAGTCGATGGTTACAAATTACATAAAAACGAGAACAATATTGTTCTTTTGGTAAATCAATTTTTGGAATACGCTTACGATAGTGGGGCATCAGACGTGCATATTGAGCCTCTGTCTGATAATCAAGTCTCGGTCCGTATGCGTGTGGATGGTATTTTGAGTGAAGTAGTTCGCTACCCACTGGATATTCACGAGAAGGTTGTCTTCCGCGTTAAAATCATGTCGCATTTGCGTACAGATATGAAAGACGCCACTCAGGACGGCCGTTTTGAATACAAAACTGACGGTATGCAGTTTGATGTCCGTGTCTCTATTTTGCCGGTGACGAACGGTGAGAACTTGGTGTTCCGTGTTCTTTCTGAAAGGACAAAGAAAGTCGTGCTCGAAGATTTGGGCTTGAATGACTTTGACTTGGCGAAAGTAAAACGCGCCATTCTTCAGCCTTACGGTATGATTCTCGTGGTGGGTCCGACTGGTGCTGGTAAAACCAATACTCTATATTCTTTGATTCAAATTCTCGCGGCTCAGCCGATAAATATTGTGACGATCGAGGATCCAGTAGAATACAGTATTTCTCGCGTTCAGCAGATTCAAGTCAACGTCAAGAAAAATATTACTTTCGCTAACGGCCTTCGCTCCATCGTTCGTCAGGACCCCGATGTGATCATGGTGGGAGAAATCCGCGATAATGAAACCGCTTCGATTGCCGTGAACGCGGCGATGACCGGACACCTTTTGTTCTCGACTTTGCACTCAAACGATGCCGCCACAATTTTCCCGCGTTTGCTTGAGATGGGTATCGAGCCTTTCTTGGTTGCTTCCTCGATCAACATTGTCATGGCTCAGCGCCTGGTGCGAAAGATTTGTCCACATTGTCAGGTAAATTATCCGAAGACGGCCGCTGATGTGCCGGAGATAGTAGCTCTTGAGAAAAACCCAAGCTTTACAAACATGATGAAGAAGTTTTTCCCAGGTAAGAAACTTTCGGATATTAAATTGTTTAAGGGAACTGGTTGTAAAACCTGTAAGCATAGCGGTTACCTCGGTCGTCTTGCCGTCTTTGAAGTGATGGAGGTAAACGACAGCATTCGTTCACTGATTAGTGTCAAATCATCATCTTCTTCGATTGAAAATAAGGCCGAAGAGAATGGCATGACTCCGATGTTTTTCAACGGTCTTGTGCACTTATTTAGTGGACGGACTACTATGGAAGAACTCGAGGGTTTGTCTAATGTCGACTAAACTATGTTATTTCGAAAAATCTCACAAGATGAGCAAATCAACTTCGCCAAGAATCTCTCCGTTTTACTCCGCGGTGGTGTTTCGATTAATGAAGCAATCGATTCATTAGCCAATCAGGCTAAGCCAGGTTTATTGCGCGACGTCTTGTTCCGTTTTAAAGCCCGTCTTGAAACTGGTACTTCTTTGGCATCAGCGATCAGTGAAGAGGGGGAGCTTTTTGGCAAAGTTTTCGTGAGCTTGGTCCAAGCCGGAGAAATGTCTGGTGCTTTAGCGGACAATCTAGAATTCTTGTCAGTTTGGCTTGAGCGCGATAGTCGCTTACGAAAAGATATTAGTGGCGTTTTGCTTTACCCCAAGATTGTGCTTGCGGCGGTTGTCTTACTTGGTGGCGCTTTGACGATTTTTATCTTACCAAAATTGATCCCGATGTTTACTAGCCTTCATGTCAAATTACCGCTGATTACCGTTATTTTACTAAAGATTTCCGTCTTCAACCAGCAATATTGGCCAATGGTCCTGGCGGGTATCTTCTTAATCTGGATTGCCATTTACTTTATTTTCAAAGTCGAGAAAATGAAGTTCATCTATCACCATGCTCTGGTGAACATGCCTTATGTCAAAGAATTTGTCATTGGCTATCAGCTCGCCCTATTCTCTCAGCTCATGGGTACACTTCTGCGTAGCGGTATTACGATTGATGATGCGCTTGAAATCGCTTACGTCGGTACAGCTAATCTTTATTTCAGGAAAGCCTTACGTAATATTATTGATGGTGTCAGAAGAGGCGACTCGCTGGTGCTATCGATGAAAGAGTATCCAGAACTTTATCCAGTCAACTCGATGAGCGTGCTTGCCGTCGGTGAAAATAGCGGAACGCTTGAAGAATCTTTTTTCAAGGTCTCCGATTTTTGGACTAAAGACATTTTGGATAAAACAAAAATGCTACCGACGATTATCGAGCCAGTCCTCCTTGTTATAATTGCTTTGGCCGTGGCCTTTATCGCTCTGTCGATTATTATGCCTATCTACAAACTGACAGGCGGCCTCGGTGTTTAGTAATTTAAAATATTCATGAATAAAGGTTTTACTTTAATTGAGCTTTTATTGGTCATCGCAATTATTGCTATTTTGTCTTATCTCGCAGTGCCGATTGGTATGAACTTTTATCGTTCACAAACCGTGGAAGGCGCACGATCTCAACTCATTGAATCTTTAGGCCGCGCTCGTCGTAACGCCGTACTTATGAAAGCTGACAGTCAATATGGCGTCAAGATACTTTCAGCTGACGGCGAGCTTACAAGTTTCACCTTATATAAAGGCGAGGTATATGATAGTAGTCGGGATGAGACCTATGATGAAGTGTATGCCCAAGCTCCCAATATGACTATATCTTTTAGCGGTACAGATGAATTAGTATCTGGAGACATTAATTTTGCTAAACTAAGTGGAGCCACGGAAGCCATGGGAACTATTACTGTCACGCACGACGGGGGAGAAAGTCGAAGTATTATAATTGATGATTTTGGCAATGCTTATAAAGAATAAAAAACAGGGCTTTAGTTTACTCGAATTGTTACTTACAATTGCGATTTTTTCCGTGGTTTCCATGGGCGCCGGCTATCTGATTATCGACGCGACAGTGACGACAGATGTTAATACCAAAAAGATCTCCGCTACGCTCTTGGCCAAAGAGGGGCTCGAGGCCGCTCGTTCTATTAGGGACGACCAAGGCTTTGACCATCTCGACATTGGGAGTGATAACGGGGTCGTGTTTGATGAGACAGATAATATCTGGGGATTTAATGGTGATTCGTCCGACACGTCTGTGGATAATCTATATACAAGGGTTGTCAGTGTCGATAGTGTGTCAGGCCTAGGTTATATCAAGAAAATTACGAGTACGGTCACCGCCGTGAGTGGCCTGAGAAACATTTCGGTTACTTTAGTAACTTATCTGACTGATTGGCGATAGGATTTCCATCTTTTTTTTGGTATAATATCTGTAATGCCGATGCAAAAGGGATTTACATTATTTGAGGTTCTGATATATGTCGCTATTTTGTCTGTGATCTTATATTTTGTCGGTGGTTTTGCTTACAATATATATATGGGTAAAGATAAGATCGAAGCGATTCAAAAGGTAAATGAAAACGGGCGTTTTATGCTCGACACGATAAGCGACTATGTTGAAAAAGCAACTGAAATTAATATCTAAAAAGATGTTTTTTAAAAAAGGATTAAAATTATTTATTCTTGGAGCGGGAATCTTTTTACTGTTTTTACTTTCGTCTTACGGTACAGCCTCAGCCGCTACATATTACTGGGTTGGTAATTCTGATAACAGCGGAGTCACGAGTGTAAATACTAACTGGAATACCAGTGCCGTGGCCTGTGGTACAACTGGAAACAAAATTGCCGCCTTCACCACTTCAGATATTTTAAATTTTACCTCTACCTGTACCAGTAATGCGGCGATTGATGCAAACTTATCTATCGCTACTTTTACGATGTCGGCTGGCTATTCAGGCGCCGTTACCCAAAATGCTGGCATCACTCTGACAGCCTCTACTGCCTTTTCACAAGCCGCGGGGACTTTTAATGGCAGTGCGGCAGCTATTTCTTTAGGATCCTTTACTCAAACTGGCGGGACTTTTAACTCTACCTCGGGGACATTGACTATTACCCGAGATGGAACAGTTTGGACTCATGTGTCTGGTCAGGGAACTTTTGTGCCTGGTTCTGGAACTGTATCATTTGGTAATGGTACAGGTGCCGTGAACCCGACGATCAATGCGACTGGAGAGACTTTTTATAACTTAACGCTAAATGAGTTAACAAATATTAACTTCTTGACCGTAACCGGAACTATTACAGTTAACGGTACTTTACTAAACACAAAAGGATATATCAAGACTGGAACAGTTAATGCTAAAGGTCCAGTGACATTTGCTTCGGCGTGTGGAGGGGTAGTTGCTTCAGCCTCAATTGTTGCTAATGGTACAACAGCTGCCCAGGTTGTTACATTTGGGGGTGGGACGTCCTGGGTTCCAAATATTACTATTAACAACGCTTCTGCCACCGTCGTCTATAACGGCACTACCACTTTTGCTTCTTTAACTTTAACTGCGTTTTCTGGGACTTTTGATCTTGGTGTATATCCATTAACCATGAGTGGTACTGGCGCTTTTTCACAAGCTGGGGGGACTTTTAATGGAGGAACCGCGACTATGACAGTAGGATCTTTTACTTTAACGGGTGGAACTTTCAATTCAACTTCTGGGACATTAGCCATTGGATCAAATGGTACAAACTTTACACATGTGGCAGGTCAGGGTACTTTTAATCCCGGATCGGGAACAGTCTCTTTTACGGGTGGTGCCTTCAATAACATAATTAATGCTACGGGGGAAACTTTCAATAATTTAACCGTTAACCTGTCAAGTACCAACAATACTGTTACTGTCACTGGTACTATCACAGTAAATGGAACCCTTACTTATTTGAGAGGCTTAATTACAAGTGGTATTGTCCAAGCCAAGGGCCCAGTCGTTTTTACTTCTGGGGCGAGTGTGGTTGGAACCGCGACACTTTTAGTCAACGGTTCCGGGGCTCAATCTGTCACTTTTGGGGCTGGTTCTTTTGTGGGGAAGCTTACCATTAATAATGCTTCTGCCACCGTGGTCTATAATGGTGCTTCCACTCTCGCCTCATTAGATATTGCCAACGGTACATTTGCCTTGGGTGGAAATAATATAACCGTCGCTTCAAATTTTATTGTGGGACCATCGGGAAATTTTAAACGCTATGGTAATGAGACAATTACTACTACGCCCCCAAGTTTTAGTGCCGGCTCAACGGCGACTTACAATGGAACAGCCGCTTCTTATACTTTACCGAATTATACTTATACTAATGCTCATGTAATCATCGACGCACCTTCGGCCGATACGGTCTATAATTTGGCTGCCAATTTATCCTCGACAGATCTCACTGTTGCCTCTGGGGTTTTGAACCAGCGTAGCTACTCAATTACAAATAGTGATACTATCACCATCGCTTCCACGGGTTCATGGATGGGCACTTCGACCGGTGCTGTTACGATTGGTACGGGGGGCGTCTCAAATGCCGGTAGCATAAGTCTTATCTCACCAACTTCCATTTTAATCCGCTCGACGGTGACAGGAGCACAGCGACCTTGGGTCGGTCTCGGTTATTATGGTATGACCGGTGTCGATGTAAAAGATCAAGGTGGTACTTCACCAATTACGGTCTACGGCGGTATTCATAGTGGTAATAATGATGTGAATTGGTATTTTTCTGATATACCGACTTCACCAGATCGAATCTGGAAAGGGCAAACCTCTGCTCTATGGAGTGTGGCGAGCAATTGGTTTGAGGGATCCGTGCCGGCAAGTACTAGTAATGCTATTTTCTCAGCCTCATATAAGAATCCAGCCACATTTGATGCGAATGCGACAAGCCCGGCCAATGTTATAATTAATTCTGGGTATACTTCGACGGTGACCTTAGCCAAGAACATGTCTTTGACAGCCTTTACTCAGAGGGCGGGGACTTTTAATGCAAGTAGTTATAATTTTACAACGACTGGAAATCTCTCACAAACTGCGGGTACTTTTAGTGGTGGTTCTGGGGTCATTGATATTGGCGGAAACCTTACTGTCTCGGGTGGAACTTTTACTCCTTCAACTGCGACCACTTCTGTATTTGGTAACTTTGATTCGACTGGCGGTACGATAAGTGCTAGTGCTGGTACTATAGACTTTGATGGTGGAAGTCAGACTATTACTGGTACTACTACTTTTTACAGTTTAAATAAAGTCGTTTCTTCCGCCGCAAACTTGATATTTGGCGCTGGGCAGACTTTCACGGTGATGGGCACCACTACGCTTCATGGTTCATCGGGACAGCTTTTGACTATCAAATCTTCTTCGACTCCGGCCCAATGGATGTTTGACCCGCAGGGCGGTCTAGACTTGGCCTATGTCACAGTCAAGGATTCTAATAACATTAGTTCATCCACCACTGGATTATATCCGACAATCAGTGCAAATAACTATGTTGGTATAACTGATGGCACTAACAATACTAACTGGACTTTTACTTTGCCGACCATCACTATTTCGGCCACAGGAACACAGGCCACCTCGACCCCACTGCCCGCTTCAACATATATGGGGGGAGCTTTCCAAGCCGTCTCAAATATCGGCATAAATTCTATCACTTCAATATCTTTAACTCAATCTGGGTCACTGTCGACAAGTCAAATCAGCTCGGTTAAAATTTACTATAAGGAGTCTGCGGCGGGAATCTGTTATGCTGGCACGGTATTTCCTGCTGGTACAACACTTTTTGGTACCGGTACAGTCTGGTCACAAAACAAAGTTACTCTTAATGGCACAATGTCAGTCGGCACAAATCCCGTCTGCCTTTATGTCATATTTGATCTTACTGGTACTGTATCTTTTGCCAATTTATTTTTTGATGTGGATTTACAAATTATTGATCCCGTCAATGATATTACTTCCGACCAAGTCACTGTCTTGCCATCTACTCCCGTAGACATTACCGGTGTCACAATGATTGTCGGAGGGTCAAGTGGATATCCGACAATTAGCTTTAGTGCAGCTAGTACCTCTGTGTCCACCGTTTCGGGTAGTACTACATTAAGCTGGAGTACTGGGTATTATCCGCACACCTGCACTGCTTCAGGTGATAATGGTACTGGTGGTGAGTGGATAACTGGCACATCACTCAATACTACTTCTGGCTCGGCTTTAACCGGCGCTCTTACCGCACATCGCTCTTACGTTTTTACAATTACTTGTACAAACAATATTGGCTCTACAGTTGCCAGTGTGAGCGTTGTTGCGACAAATCCCAATGCCCCGATTTTGACATTTAGCGCAAATCCGACAAGTGTCGCCTCAGGTACCGCTTCAAGATTAACCTGGACACTTGGTGGTGGCCCTATCAATGTGCCCACATCTTGTCTCGCTTCAAACGCTTGGAGTGGAAATCCAGCCGTTGACGGGGGGACTTATGACACCCCTGCTTTGACCTCAAACAAGATATATACGTTAGCTTGTGGTAACTCTTTCGGTACTACCACTCGATCTGTCGGCGTCTCGGTTATCGGCGAGCCAGCCGAGCCAGATACTTGTGGTCCGGACTATTACTGGGTTATCAGAGGTACACCATGTACAACAGGTGGCGGCGGAGGTGTGGGGGGAGAAATTGGCGATGCTTTTTCTTTAACAATGGAGGATGAATCCATAAATCCAACTGTCTTTTACTTCTGGAATAATGGAGCCAACACTTCACTTTATATGAGACAAGGTGCTGATGGTCCAGATCAAATCGTCAAGAAGTTGACGGCCGATGGTTTAAATATTACCGCGGGGAATTTTACCGGTTTGAATTGTGTGAGTGGTAGTACAAAATGTAATGGTGTGAAAATACATATTGATTTGGAAAAGAGGGGGATAGATGGGAGTCTACAAAACTATACAATAGAAAAAACCTTCAAGACCACCGTCAACAGTAGAACAAATAATAATTAATCATAATGAACTATCAAAAAGGCTTTATTGCTCTCATCACTATACTCTCAGCGAGTGCGATTGCTCTTTTGATTAGTTCTACTATTTTACTGAAATCTGTTACGGAGGCGACTTATAGTATAGATGAGGAATCGTCGGCCAAAGCCTGGGCGACGGTCAATGCTTGTGGTGAATATGCTTTATATAATCTGGCGAGTACGACAAATAGCGGTGGTAGCGAATGGTATACTTTTAATTCTGCGGGGGACGGCATGTCATTAGATATTGGTGATACTGAACATTCGTGCTATATTTATACTATCGTAGGTACTACGGTAAGCACCTCGAGCCCACGGATAATTCACGCTTCGAGCACGGTTAACAACTTCACTCGCAAGCTGTCAATTACCGCCGCAACGAATACACCATCGGTTATTGTTAGTTCGTGGTCAGAAGTGGCAGATTTTTAAAATATTTTATGGCCTTTAAAGATAAGTTAAAAGAGACATTAACCATCAAGTTTGATAAAGCCTTCGGCTTGGATATTTCCGACCGCTCGGTGGAAATTATTGAACTTGAAAAAGTCTTTCGTTTTTCCGTGACTACTTATGGACGCGAGGAGCTACCAGCTGGAGTAGTGGAGAATGGTAAAATTGTCGATGCTAATGCTCTGGCTTTAAAGCTTAAAACTCTTTTGAAGGAGGTTAAACCGAAGCGCGTCTCGACCAATAAGACGATTATTTCTCTTCCCGAAACTCAAGTTTTTATCGAATGCTTTACAATCGAAGCTACTTTGAAGTCAGCCGAGCTCAATCAAGCCATTCTCGACAAGATATCGACGATTTTACCACTTAATCCCGACAAGATGTATTGGGATTTTATTCGCAAGCCACTGCCCGATAAGACAAAAGCTTTGATTATTTTTGTCGGAGTACCGCGTGATATTGCGTCTGGTTATGTAAAATTCTGTAATTCAATCGGTCTTGAAGTTGTATCACTTTCCGTCGAATCCTTAAGTCTAGCCCGAGCCATTTTAAAGAAAAGCGATCGTCAGAGTCTGATTATGGATATTGGTACTTTATCTACTAGTCTGAATTTCTTTGACAGTAATGACTGTGCTCAAATGTCAGTTATAATTCCAATGGCCGGACAGAATTTTACAGATGCTATTAAGGCTAAGCTTAACATCGAGCCAGCTGATGCCGACGAGCTAAAGGCTAAGTTTGGCTTCAAAAATGGTTCGGAGAATAATATTAAAAAAGTTGTTTTACCAGTACTAGACGAGATGATGAAGGAGGTCAAAGCAGCTATTAGTTACTATGAGGAGAATTTTAAGCAAAAGCTCGACGATGTCTATTTGATTGGTGGATCAGCCTTGATGCCGGGGATTGCTGAGGAAATTAAGTTGCGAATAGATCGACCAATTCAAATTGCTGAAAGCGGTCATAATATCAGTCTAAAATCTTTGACCGGTAAGGCGGGGAATAGTTTCCCTTTGTTTGCAAACGTAATCGGACTTGGTATGCTCGGTGCGAGCGGTGAATTCCAAGATATCAATCTTTTAAAGAAGATGCCAAGAGCTGAGGTAAACGCAATCGATAAACTTAATCTTTTTAAACTCGGCTATTTAAGTAAAGTGAATACCGTTCGCGCAGTTTTTAATAACAAATATGTTTTGATTACGGTTATTATCTTAATCGGCGTGATTTTTGCTGTTCTCCTCCAGCAAGCCAAGAATTTTGGTTATGCGTCAGTTTCTTCTTCGGTCACTGCTGGTTTTTAAGTTATGACAACACATTCAAAGTCACGGACACTTTTTGCGGTTTATTTGATGGGCTTTTTGATTGCTTTCCATACCGCCCTACCGACTTATATCAATTCCAGCTTTCTGAATGTTTTCTTGTCAGAGAATTTGGTGGGGGTCGTCTATGTTTTGGGATCGATTTTTACAATCATCAGCTTTTTCTTCACACCTTCTATCCTAAGAAGATTTGGTAATTATAAGACTGCCTTATTCTTGATTATTCTTGAGATCTGTTCGTTGGTGGGCCTAGCCTTTTTAAATAGTTCACCTTGGCTACTCTTACTATTTATGTTGAACCTCGTCACCATTCCACTTGTCTATTTTCTAACGGATATCTTTTTGGAAAGTGCTTCGACTAATGGCAAAACTGGTATTGTGCGTGGTGTTTATCTAACGGCCGTAAATCTTGCTTGGGCCGCCTCGCCCCTTATTAGCGGCCTAATCTTGACCGATGGGGATTATTGGAAAATTTATTTAGCGTCAGCCGTCTTTTTGCTGCCAGTTATTTTGATCTTGCTGACGGACTTGAGACGGCATAAAGATTCGGAATATCAGACGACTAGGGTCTGGCAGACGACCAAGATAATCTGGCGCAATGTCAATCTGCGCAATATCTTCCTTGCTAACTTTCTCTTACTCTTTTTCTATTCTTGGATGACAATTTATACGCCTCTATATCTACATAAAGATCTGGGCTTCTCTTGGGGAGAAATCGGCGTGATTTTTAGTATTATGTTGTTACCGTTTGTCTTTATACAATTACCTCTCGGTCGTCTGGCTGATACCAGATGGGGAGAAAAAGAAATACTAAGTTGGGGATTTGTAATTATGGCGATTGCGACCGGCACTCTGTCTTTTGTCGGTCCTGGACAGATGTTCTTGCTAGCGGGTGTTTTATTTATCACCAGGATTGGGGCTGCCGCGGTTGAGATTATGTGCGATACCTATTTTTTCAAAAAAGTAGATAGTCAAGACACCAATGTTATAAGTTTTTTCAGAATGTGCGGACTGTCCGCTTATGTGATCGGGCCATTATTTGCGACAGTCATTATCAACCTCTTTTCCTTCGAGATTAAGTATCTATTTCTAGTCTTGAGTTTGATAATGTTTATTGGTCTCAAGTTTAGTTTGGGCATCAAAGATACCAAACCTACACTCCAATAATAACGGGGATGACCATTGGCTTCTTGGCCGTCTTTTGAAAGAGGTACTTACTAATAGCGTCAGTAACTTGGTTTTTGACATAATCAAAGTCGATTGGCTTCATGTGCGCCGCGCTAGTCTCGATTGTTCTTTTGACGATGTGTCTAGTCTCAGTTAGTAGCTCTTGTGATTCACGTAAATAGACGAAACCACGAGAGATAATATCTGGCGATTTCTTGAGCTTACAGGTGGTAGTATTAATACTTGCAATAATGACAAACATTCCGTCCTGAGCGAGCATTTGGCGATCGCGGATAACTACCTCTTGGATATTACCGATTGAGAATCCATCTACCATGACAAGTCCTGATGGAGCTTTTTCTTTTAGCACCTGCATCTTCAACCCCTTTTCTGTTTCGCTGATTTCAACGACGCTACCATTGTCTGGGACAATAATGTTTTCCCTTGGTGTGCCCATTGATACCGCCATGTCAGCATTCATCTTCAGCATGTAGTGATGTCCGTGAACAGGCATAAAGAACTTGTGCGGAATCTGCTTTTGAATCCAAGCTAGTTCTTCGTGTTTACCGTGACCGCTCGCATGCACATCGGTATCGTGATAGGTGATGATTTTGGAATCATGACGGAAGAGATTGTCTTTTAATCCAGTAATAGCGCGTTCGTTTCCAGGGATAACGGACGAAGAAAGAATAATCGTATCAGTCTTGTTTAATTTGATTTGCTTGTGAGTATTATTTGACATACGCATCAAGGCAGCAAATTCCTCACCTTGCGCTCCGGTCGCCAAGAACATCAATTTGTGTGGGGGATAATCAGCGATATCTTCAACGGAAATAATATGTTCGACATCAGCGAGCTTAAGGAATTTGATTATCTCCATGTTGTTCTTCATGGCGCGTCCTTCGATCACCAGTTTCTTGCCGTGTTTTTTGGCAATACCGATAAATTTGATAATTCTTTCGACTTGAGAAGCAAAAGTGGCAATGATAATACGGCCCGGCACTTCACCGACAATCTTATCAATAGTTTTAACCACCACATCCTCCGAAATAGTCCAACCGGGCTTTTCGACACCAGTGGAGTCCATGGTAAGTAGGATGACGTTGCGATCCTTGAAGAATTTGTATTGCTCGTATTCTTCAGGGACGACGACGCCATTGTGATTTTCCACACGCACATCACCAGTGTTTACGATATCACCAAAGGGGGTATTTATAATCACACCAGTTGAATCGGGAATCGAGTGAGTTAGACCAAAGAATTTTAATTTAAGTTCGGGTGTAAGGGGAATAAAGCCATCATCTTTACCACAGATTTTAATGTTTAATTCTGGTAGGTGTGGAAATTCTGTCTGGCGCTTTTTAATCAAAAGGGCACCGAATTCACGAGTGTAAATTGGTGGATTGCCTAGTCTTTCGATTAAGTAAGGGATAGCGCCAATATGGTCAAGGTGACCGTGGGTGATGACAAGGGCGCGGATTTTACCACGTCTTTCTTCCAAGTATTTAGTATTTGGTAAGATATAGTCGATACCAGGTGTCTCTTCAGTTTTGAACTGGATACCAGCATCGATGACAATGATGTCATTCTTGTACTCAATTGCCATCATATTCTTACCGACTTCTTCGACTCCACCTAGGGGGATGATGCGAATCGTCTTATCCTTTAGGGCCGGCACGACATCCTCAAATTTCTTGTGTGTACTTGGACCAGTCTTTCGTACTGGAGCCTGCCTTCGGGTATTTTTCAATTGCTTCTTGGCATTGTGCTGTAAGCCAGGCATTGATGATAGATTATTATTGGTGCGAATCGGGTGATGTACATGATCGCGCGCTTGTCTTAAGACCAAGCTATCGGCATGAAATGGAGCAGAGCGCCTTCTTTCACCGCCACTATTCGTACTGTTCGTAGTGTTGTTTGTTGGGTTCATTATTATTTATTATTAAACTATTGAGCTAGAAAGTTCCAAACTTTATCGGTCTCGACGTACCATTTATAAATTTGTTCAAAACGCTCTGAGCGATTATTAATTAAACCGGAGCTAAAGCCCTGGATTTTTTGGGGTAGGGTGTAGATAAATTGAGGGGAGTATATAAAGATGGCGGGAATATCATTTTTTATTTCGGTTTCAAAGGCGGCGTAGTCTTTAAGGCGTTTAGTCAAATCTGTTGTCTGGCGGGCCTCTTCGAGTAAATTATCGGCTTTAATATTGGCATACATAGCGACGTTATAACCAAGCACGCGTTGTGAAGAGTGCCAAAAGGCAAAAAGATCGAGGCTACGGCCGACAACCTGACCAAAAAGTAAAGCATCATATTTTCTCTGTCCGATGACGGTTTGGTTTAAATCGTTTTGATCGAAAGTCTGCACATCGACTTTGACTCCAAGTAGTGACCAGTCTTCTCTCAGCACCTCAGCGGTTTTCTTCAGGTCTTCAGTATTCGCGGTCGAGATAGTGAAAGCCAGGGTTTGAGTTTCTTTTTTACTAATAACTTTCTCCCAGATTTTCTTCGTCTCACTAAATTTCCAACCCGCCTTAGTAAGGACAGCTTGAGCTGACTTTATCGCTTCAGCCCGATTGTAGAGGGCGGTAGTGGTGGCTGAACGTATACTACTTAAAATACCATCAGGTAGAGGGCTATCAATGCTTTCACCATAACCACCCAAGACTTCATTGACGATACGGTCTCGATCGACAGTCATGTTTAACGCTTGTCGAACTTCTTTGTTTAAAAGAACTTTGTTTTGATTCTGGTTAAAGAAGACACCAAAAACTCTCGGCAGAGATATTCTCTTTTCATTAATGCTATCTAATTTTTTCAATGACTCCAAGCTCTGTGGCGATAGGGCGCTTGTGCTCTCAATTTCGCCCGCAAGATAAGCGGAGACCAAATCTTTTTCATTTGGATAAAAATTAAGTCGAATATTAGTGATATATGGCTCCCCAAGAATATAGTTCTGATAAGCTTTAAGCTCATATGAAGTTGGTATACCAGAACCGTTTTTATCAATATTCAATATTCTATATGGACCCGATCCGACCGCTGAAATATTAAAAGGACTGAAAGCCATATCGTCCGGGGTAGCACTTGACCAGATGTGCTTTGGCAAGATGCCGAGAGTTGTATTTTCGAGGAAAGGTGAGTATGGTTGCTTGAGTTCGAAAGAAATTTCACTTGGGCTAATCTTCTTAACGGTCACACCGGTCCAGTTTGTACGCTTAGGGCTACGCAGGGTGACATTCTGAGCCATTTCAATCGTGTATTCAATATCATCGGCGGTTACCTTTACCCCGTCATGGAATCTTGCGTCGTCTCTAATTTTGAAAGTATAAGTCAAACCGTCGTCGGAGATTTTATAGCTTTCGGCTAAATCTGAAATCAATTTACCTTCCGAGGTGGCACGCATCAGACCTGAGTAGATTAAATAGGTAAGATCGCGGTCAGCATCGGACAATTCGAGGAGAGGATTGATGAAACGGGGGGAGCCGACTAATCCTTCGTTTAATGACCCACCATGAGCGGGCACAGCAGTGGTGAGGTGATCATTTAATCTGCCAAGTAAAGACAGGCCACTTATGATGGCGATTAATAAAAAGACAACAACCAAGGTCTTTTCGGTCAAAGTAAAAGCCTTAAAGGTATTGGCCAAATAATTGGTTTTTGTTTTATACAAAGATTTAATATTTAACATAGGAATAAAGAGAGAAAAGCTTCTCTTTATTTTACCATAATCACTAAGATGGAAGAAACGGCAAACAGCACCGCAATAATGATTGTGAAGTAAAATAGTTTCTTTTCAAAACCACGACGAGTATGGAAACCGGCAGCAAAGTTATCACTACCACCAAAAGAGCCACCGACACCGGCTTCAGAACGCTGAATAAGAATAGCGATTATCAAAAGAATCGATAAAACTATCTCAATATAAGGTAATATGGCGACCAAACTACTCATTGCTGTCTAGTATAGCATAGTGGTTTATAATTGCAAATCGTGGTATACTCTTTCCTATGACAATTTTATATATCATTATTGCAATTATCGTCATCTTAGCGGTTTGGGTAATTACATCTTACAATCGTTTTATTGTCCTTATCAATAGAGCAAAGGAAGCTTGGTCGGATATCGATGTCCAGCTGAAGCGTCGCTATGATCTTATTCCAAACCTAGTGAGTACGGTTAAAGGTTATGCTTCTCACGAGAGTTCGGCGTTTGAGAACGTGACTAAAGCCCGAGCGATGGCCATGGGAGCATCAAATGTCGCTGATAAAGGGAAGGCCGAGAATATGCTTTTGGGTGCCCTTAAGTCCGTTTTTGCGATTGCCGAAGCTTATCCTGATCTAAAGGCCAATCAGAACTTTCTTGATTTACAGTCACAGCTAACCGATACCGAGAACAAGATTCAGGCTTCCCGCCGTTTCTACAATGGTAATGTCCGAGACTTGAATATCGCCATTGAAGCTTTTCCCGGTAATGTAATCTCGAAAATCTTTCACTTTGCTAAAATGGAATTGTTTACTTTAGATGACGAAGCGGCTAAACAGCCAGTGGAGGTCAAATTCTAATTTGTTTTATAACTGAATATGGCTACTGTTTACACAGAGCAAGATAAAAATGTCCGTCGTACCTGGTTTTTAATGGCGGCTTTTTTGGTGATAATTATCGCTCTTGGTTATTTTATTGCTTATTATTACAACAATTCGACCATTCTATATATTGCAGTCCTATTTAGCCTGGGTATGAATATCTTTAGCTATTGGTATTCTGACAAAATCGTTTTGTCTCTCTCAAGAGCGGTACCAGCCGAGCGCGAGCAGTATCCGGATTTGTATAAAATAGTAGAGAATCTTTCGATTACCGCTGGTTTGCCCATGCCGAAAGTCTATATAATGAATGAACTAGCCCCAAATGCTTTTGCCACTGGTCGCGATAAAGATCATGCTGTCGTCGCCGTTACCAGTGGCTTACTACAGCTATTAGACAGAAATGAGCTTGAGGGCGTGATTGCTCACGAGCTATCGCATATTGGTAACCGTGACATTTTACTTTCAACTGTAGTTGTTGTCCTTGTTGGTTTTATTTCTATACTGGCTGATATTTTTATTCGTGGAGGTTTAGGTGGTAGAAGAGGTGATAACAGTCGTGGTGGGGGAATCATTGCGCTTGTCGGAATTATTTTGATTATACTTTCACCCTTTATTGCCAAGCTCATTCAGCTCGCTATTTCGCGCAAGCGGGAATTCTTGGCCGATGCTTCTGGCGTTTTGCTTACCCGCTATCCTGAAGGTCTGGCTCGTGCCTTACAGAAAATCGAGAGTGCCCATATCCCGATGCAAAACACACACAGTGCGACCTCCCATCTTTTTATTTCAAGCCCCCTAGCGGGAACAGGTAAAAAACTGGCGACATTGTTTAGCACTCATCCGGCGACAGAGGACCGAATAAAAGCTATACTAAATACCAATGAACGAGTCTAAGATTAAGAAAATTGAAAACAAGGTGACTGTGCGACTGAACAAAGTCTTGACCCTGTCGATATTTGATGAACCAAGACCGAAATATGTGTCAAAAATTACTTTGACGGACAAATTTTTTGCCGCGACTATCTTAAAGCTGGTTCCTTTTGGCGTCCGTCCAAACTTTTTAACTGTATTTCGATTTGTTTCAATACCATTCGTTGCTTTTCTCTTGGTAACAGGGGACTATGTCAACGGCTTTTGGCTTTTTACCGTTGCAGCCTTATCAGACGCCCTAGACGGAGCAATGGCTCGCACCCGTAATCAGATTACTGATTGGGGAATCGTCTTTGATCCAGTTGCTGACAAGCTCTTAGTTGGTATTGTCGCTCTAATTGTTATTTCAAAAGCGATTAATCCGATTTTGGCGGGTACAATCATCGTCCTTGAAATTGCTTTAGTGATTTCGGCATACTGGCGTTTCAGAGGTAAACTTATTCCCGCCAAGATCGTCGGTAAGCTAAAGATGATTTTACAGTGCGTTGGGATTTCGCTACTTTTGATTGGTCTGGCGGTGAATTATCCACTGATTATCTCGGCGGCGACAATTATTCTCTATGCTTCCGTTATTTTTTCCGTCCTTTGTCTTACAGTATATAAGTCTATTTAGTTTCGATTTAGCGTGCTATAATAGTGTTTATGGAAAATTTGTTCAAGAAATCATTTTTTGCCTGCTTACTGGCAGTGTTTTTATGTTTGGGAGTAACGAATTTTGCCAAGGATGTCTCTGCTGATTCACTTTCGGTCAGGGATTTTATTAGGCTCCTCATTAATACTGGGGCAGTTGCCCCTGATAAAGTACCGACTAGCGCCACTACTTCAAGTAATGACACAGCTTATCTGACAACACCGATAACTTCTGGGATGAAAATTTCTCTTGATCCAGCTAGCCCCACCGCTTCTGTTGTCCTGGTGGATAAAAAAGCGGTGACAGATGCGGTTGTTTTATTGAAAGGTCAAATTGTGGTTGAAGGTTCTTCGGATATTCTTCTAACAGAATTGCCAATTACTCTTACTGGCTCAAGTTCATCGACCAAAGTCAGTGCTATAACCCCAAGACTTAATCTAACTATCGCCGGTAAACATTATTCTGAATTGATCGGGGACGCTCTCTTTACTAGCACAACCACTTTTAATAATCTCGGACTAAAACTTGAGGCGGGCCAGTCCTATTCTTTTACCGTGTCAGCTGACATTAATAACGTCGACGGCGTCATATTTAAAGAGGGGGATTCTTTGACGGCGTCCGTAGCGACATTGGCCGGGGTGAGGGGCGAGCCACAGCTGTTTTACACCTGCAGTATTAGTGCCAATATTACCAATGCTCGTGCTTTGATTACCACAGATGCTCGTGTGACGTATAATGCCGATCTGACTATCTCGGCTTTTGGTGCCGACTTATACGTCAGCAATGCTACCACCACAAATTATCAAGTATCAACGACGAGTGCGGTTGTGATGGGTCAGCACCGACTTGAGTCTAAAGACAAAGATTTACGAGACGCTAACGACGGGCAGTATTTCTTTATAGCGGACGGTGATTCTAGGGATTTTATGTTTACGGTTGTCCTAAATACATCAAGTACGACTCCAGAGAATTTTAATCTCCGTCTGTCCAATATTGGTTGGGGTCTAACTCCGGACCTTATTTTACCCTATGGCGGAGACTTACAGGATTCAGCGGTCAGTATTTCAATGGCGAATAATTAATCATTGGGGTTAAATTAAATAGTAATGAGGTACAAAATTTTTTTCTTCTTGGTGATTCTGGCGGTAGTTGGCCTGGAGTTTCTGACTTTTTATTCAGACCCAAAACCGGTCAAGACAGTGACCGTAGCTACTAGTACTTCTAAAGTCGCGCCGAAAGCCCCGGTCAAGAAGATTAGGGAAGTCCTCGCTGTGCCCTATGTCAGTGAAGCGCCAGAAAATATTTGGAAAGGTTCTTGGGTGAATGCCTGTGAAGAGTCATCTATTATGATGGTGGACGAATACTATAAAGGTACTTTGGCGGTGAGCACGAGTAGTGCCAAAGCTTATCTCTTAAATTTGTTTGCTGTACAGAGAAAGCTTTATGGCTCCGATGCCAACTCTGACTCTGCCCGAATGATTACAATGATTGAAAACCAGGCCAACTTTGACGCCGAGACGATAACTTATCCGACCATCGAAGAAATAAAAGCGGAAATCGACGCTGGCCGTCCGGTAATCTCGCTTCACCGTGGTTTTGATCTACGTAATCCCAATGTGCCTTTTCTCGCGACGGGTTCCTCCTATCACACGATTGTGATTTTTGGCTACGATGATTTAGCGCAGAACTTTATCACTCATGATCCAGGGGATCAGTATACTGGTCGCAACTATCTATATAGCTATGACACCATCATGAATTCTCTTCATGACTATAACCACGTCACGCATCTCGCTGACGGTGTACCGACGGTGATTTTCACGGCGAGGAGGTAAGTCGGTTCTACATTCTGAGTAAATCCTCGACCTTATCGGTTCCTAATAGTTGTAATTCACTTATCGCTCGAGTCAATCCGACATAGATAAGGTCTTTTTGAATTCTCTTTCTTTCTGTTAGATAGTCATCAGCTGAATTCGACCTTGAATCTATCTCAAAATATTTCTTATTAAGGCCGACTATGAAGACTCGATCAAACTCAACGCCTTGTGATTCGAGAATCGATAGACAGTGTACATTCTTGTTTTCCACAAATTCTTTTTCAAATTCTTCAAGATAGCTATGATCTTTAGCTAGGATGCCAATACTTTCATCGGTATACTTTTTTAGGCATTCTTTAATATGGCTAATTTCTTCCTGGACACTTTTAGTCTGTCTTTCGGTCACCGGCACACCCTCTTTTAACTGCTCGGGAATCTCGATGGTGTAACCAAGATCTCTGATAAATCGGAGAATATTCTTGGTATTTCGGTAGACTTTGTGGAGTCGGATATTTCGGTCAGTAGATATTTTGGCTCCGACTTCATCCCAATTTTTAATAGTACCGATTTTCACTTGCTGAGCGATATCGCCGACATAGATAAGTGATTCAGTTTCAGAGTCAAGGCAGCGGTTAAAGATTTTTAGTTGATCCGGTAAATAGTTTTGGAATTCATCAATCACGAGTAGGGAATAATTCACGACTTTACGTTCAGTGCGCTTTACCAAGTTATCACCGACAAACTTCTGATATTCTCTTTTTATCTCAAAGTGCTCGTGTTTTTCTAGATAGGCCTTAAGTAGAATCGTGAGGTCAAAGCGATCAAGCTTTTTTTCTTTCTTTTGTCTTGCAAAAAGCTTTTGATTTTCAGACGACATTTTCTCGTACTGTTTATTCAGGACACTGTAGATATTCTTGTTCCAAGCGGTGGATTCTTGTCCGTTCAAAGCACGCATTTTTTCATATTCATACCAACTCTTTTCTTCCTCCGTATCGCCGTATTTTTCAATATATGTGTGGTCTTCCAAGCCTAGTATTTTTAATGCCCAAGTCGAGAAAGTGGTAATCAGCACATCTTTTATACCGAGGCTCGGCAAAAGGGAAGAGAAATAGTCTCGCGTGCGATCATCTTGGACGAGGACCATGGCATTTTTATAACGATAATGTTCGGCGGTATCAGGGGCTTGAGTTAGATAGGCGACACGGTGCAAGGCGAGGGTCGTCTTACCGGAACCAGCGGGACCAGCAATCGCGAGTGGTCCTTTATAATGAGCACGAATCACTTGGTCTTGAGCCTTTTCCATTTGGGCCACGATTTCCGGTAGGGCAAATTCAGTCTTGTGTCGGGTGAAGTGTTCTTGGTAGATAAGTTCACGCGGCTGGCCTTCCGTTTCAATCGCAAAGAAATTGACCTTGCCATCCATGATTAAGTACTGTTCTTTTTCATCGATCTTCACTTGGCGTTTGACTCCATTTGGTAGGCGATAGGAAACCGGACCGGGATTTTCAAAGCGGAGAATTGCCATCGGCGCCACCCACGAATAGATTGATTGCTCCATGAATTCATGTTTGGAAAAATAATAATCTTTTTCTTTGCCCTGCTCATCGGTAATTTTACATTTCATAAAGTACGGCGAGCCCTGAAGGTGGGTGAGCTCGGTTTCCTTATTCTGAGCATTCGTCAGGTGTATATAAGCCATCTCATCGTCACCGCGGAAAATTTTCAAGAGCTCCGCTCGGCTTTGCTTTGTGACCTTTTGCACTTCCACCAGTTTTTCCTGGACTTTGCCTTGCACGGTGGCAATGTGTCCTCTCAGTCGACTGAGCAATTCTTCTTTGTTTTTTTGCATCGTTTTATTATATGTAAAAATTTGCACTAAAAAAACCGCTTTTCGCGGTTTAGGCTACAACCCCGGCCTTGATTGTAGTTTCCAATCTTAAACTTAACCTATTCGACATGTGCGTAACTATAGCAGATGGGGAGAGGGATTGCAATATGTTATACTATGTCAATTTATCGACATAAATGGCTTGACTTTTTTACATGGCCTGCATATACTTGATCTATGAGTAATAGATACATGCAAAAAGTTAAGGAGTTTCGTACGAAAAATAATTTGTCTCAAGATTATATTGCTAAAGCCATTGGAGTGTCACGCCCGACATATACGTCCATTGAGGCTGGCAAGCAAGAATTGAGTGCCGAGGAGGCTCAAAAGCTTGCTTCACTTCTAGGTATTAGTATTGACGAATTAATTTCTGGGAATGTCACCAATATTGAAAAGTACAAGCAAATGATTTTAGTCTATTTGAGGATGAATTTGACTAAAAAGAAAGACGGTAAAATTCCAAAAACAAAATTAGCTAAACTTTTATACCTAGCCGATTTTGCCTGGTTTTATAATCATTCAGAAAGTATGAGCGGTATGTCATATCGTCGTATCGCCTATGGCCCTGTGCCGGATGCATTTTTTCGGGCGATAGATGAGCTAGAAGAAGAAGGAAAAATTTCCGTCGATAGAAAAGAGGTTGATGACAAGGAAATGTTTTTGATTAGTGAAGAGGATAGCAATAGAAACGAAAAAATCTCTACCCTGTCTATTGAAGAGATAAAGCTAATGTCTGATATCGGCAAAAAGTGGAAAGATAAGAAAACAAAAGAAATAGTTAATTTCACGCACAACCAACTCCCATACTCGCTTTGTCGTCCAGACGAGATTATTCCTTACGAATTAATCACGCAAGAAGACCCAGAGATGGTCTATTAATATTATGCAAGTTAATTTTTCTGTACAGTTTGAGAAGTTTGCAGAAAGTCACTTTATTAAACACTTTGAAAAGAAGTATCGAAATCATTGGCTGACCACACGCAAAGCTATTATTGCCTCACTTGAGCGTATTGACGCTTTACTTTTGACTGATCGCGCTGAAACTATTTCTTCCAAGGGTAGTTTAAGACTGATAAAAACAAAATTCAGAGTAGATGGAACCAAGGAATCAGCTAAAACATCTGGAAATAGGTGTATTGTTATTTGTGATTTTGATAAGAAGATAGTGGCAGTATTATTGGTTTATGGGAAAACAAATCTAAGCGACCATAACGAAACCGCCCAATGGCAGTCTCTAGTCAGGGCTAATTATCCAGAGTATAAAAATATTTTATGAAGTGAATTTTTCTCCTATCTATGCTATATTTTCCTGCAAGGAGGGCTCGCATAGTGGTCTAGTGCGTTCGCTTGGAAAGCGAATGTGCCGCAAGGCACCACAGGTTCGAATCCTGTGCCCTCCGCCTTCGGTCGCCGGAGCGACCTTCGGCGGACACAGTCCGCCAAGAAGGTTGCGAAGGCGACTTCCCAAACAACCCAAATCATCAAGCTAATACGAGCCTCGTCCGATATGGATTGACGCAAAAATGATATTAACCTAGAATTGGTCGCCACCAAACTTGGCACTATATGTATTTTGTTTACATTTTAAAATGTGCCGACAACAAACCCTATACTGGATGTACTGAAAATTTGAAAGAGAGATTAGGCCGCCATAAATCTGGATATGTTCCGGCAACAGAAAATCGTCGGCCACTTACATTGGAAAATTACTTTGCATTCAAAGACAAATACAAAGCTTTTTCGTTCGAAAAATATTTAAAGTCTGGGTCTGGTCGAGCCTTTCTAAATAAACATATTTTATAAAAGAAAACCGCCACACCCGCGTGTGGAGGTTTTCTTCCTCCTTGTGCCCGGGTGGGCGGTTGATTACTTGGTGCGATAGCCGTAGCGGTTCGGAACTGTCTCCGCGTTATGCCCGATCTCGAGTACCCCACGCCGATTGACAGTGCTGAAGGTCACACCGCGGACACAAAGCAACTCGTCATCAGTTGAAGGGAAGAGTTCAGGATAGAACTCCCACATTTCAACAAAGTTGCAGGTCCGCGGAATCAGCAATGTCAGAATCCAATCGTGTCCTGACCGACTCGACGTCTCGATACCATCAACGAAGGCTGCCAGAGTAAATGCTCCGCGGTGCTTCTGGTAAGCTGGATCATGGTGCATAGTGGCTGGACAGTAACGACGCTCTCCTCCCTCAACTATCAAATGAAACTCACGAAGCGTGACCCCACTACCATTACTGCGATGGAAGAGCGCGGTCATGAGATCGAACTTGTTCGGGCCTTCAACGATGCGGAACTTCTTATTAGTAGCCATACGGCCACCTTTCTTTGCTAACCAACATGAAGTGTAAATAGATGCACACTTCTTACATCCTTATGTCCCGTTTCCGAGACACGACAAGCACATACACGCTTGAATCCATATTCAGGCTATCATAAATATATTGTTTTGTCAAACTAGCCAAGGTTAAATCCATACTTCACCCCCCCCTACCACTGTCACATTTGTCACTTTTTGATGCGCACGAGGATCGTCGATTTTACTATGTTAAATATGCTAGAATAACATTACAGAGCTTAACCGAGGGAAGTTCGAACTCGACGCTCTCCGCCAATTGCTCAATAATTTACTCAAAGATCTAAATAAAGCCTCCAACAAGCCGAAAGCCCAGATTCTGGCGCGGTTTTTTAAGACCGGCCCGGGTGAATACGGCGAAGGCGATGTGTTCTTGGGAATAACTGTACCCAAACAGCGCGCCATTGCCAAACGGTACGGTGGGCTACCTCTACTAGATGTCCAAAAACTCCTGCAAAGCAAAATTCATGAGCATCGTCTCGTCGCGCTTATGATTTTGGTGGACAAGTATGAGAACCCTCTCCTTGGTCAAGGAGAGGGTGGTGTTCTGACACCGGGTGAGGTTGTATCTTTCTATTTAAAAAACCTAAAACACATCAACAACTGGGATTTAGTCGATTTATCGGCTCCAAATATCGTGGGGGATTACTTGCTTGATAGACCGAAAACCAAGTTGTATAATTTAGTTAAGTCAAAAAACATCTGGGAGAGACGAGTTTCCGTGTTAGCTACTTATCCTTCCATCCGTCAAAATAATTTTACTGATATTCTAAAGCTTTCACGAATTTTACTTTCTGATCAAGAAGATTTGATTCACAAGGCGTGCGGCTGGATGCTCCGAGAAGCCGGGAAGCGAGATGAAAAAGTTTTACGAAAGTTTCTAGACCAGTTTGTGAAGAAGATGCCGCGGACCATGCTTCGCTACGCGATCGAAAGATTTGACGAAAGTGAAAATTCTTGTTTGAAATGCAACTCATGTATAAGATAAATATATGAGAAAAACATTTAAGCATTTGGACTTTCACGCTCGAGACCGCCTTGAGGGTTTGTGGCGTGCTGGACATAGACAGACAGAGATTGCCAAGATA
>CAIJXO010000110.1 GCA_903824735.1 uncultured bacterium
AGAGAGTCACGAGGCTTCCCAAAGACAGCAAGAGAAAAGCCGTTTGCAATTACAAATTGATAACAGGAAGAGAGAACTGGCTCAACTCGAGCGCGATCTTCAAGCTCGTAATTTAAAGTTGGCTGAAGCTAAGAGGCACAGTGAGGAAGCTAAAAGGGCGGTTTTTAATTTTACGAGCAAAATCAAACAGACGGAAGGGAGTGTGGAGTATTTATCTGATCAGGCGGAAGGTAACAATCGCGAAATACAAGCACGAGAGGCCGAGTTGGCTGTTTTAGATACAAAGATGCAGAGCTTGACTGGTGAAGTCGCCCGGCTACAGAAAGAAATTTCGGAACGCGAAAGTCAATTGGCGGCTCGCGGTGCTGAGTTAAAGAAATTGGAGCAGGATAAAAAATCACTTGAGCTAAATACCAAGCAGGTTTCTGGCAAAGAGTCCTCGGTTACCAGACAAGTAGAAGCCAAGAAGAAGGAGGTCGCCAAAATTACCGTTGATTTAGATTTTACGAAGCGTCAGGTGGAAACAGCCGAGCATGATCTAGAAAGACTAACGGCAGAGACCGGCCAGCTGTCGCGTGATAAACAAGCCAAGGAGCAGGAAATTAAAAGCTTAGAAATAAAAAGAGATGCTATCCTTAATTAATTCTTTAATCGATATTGTAGAGCCTCTAAGATGTGCGGTAACGCGATATCTTTCTGATTTTCTAAGTCAGCTATAGTCCGTGCCAATTTTATAATCCGGTGGTAAGCCCTAGCCGATAGACCTAATTTTACCGCACTTTTATCGAGAGTTTCTTTGGCTTCTTTTGATAGCTCGATTAGGTTCGACAAATCTTTCGAGTTCATCTCGCTGTTCGTCTTTATTTTCTTTTTGAGATTACTGAAACGCGCAACCTGAGCTAATCTGGCTTGCTGTATTCTTTCCCGTATTTTTGGGTTGCTTTTATTTTTTTCATCAATCTTGCGGCCAGACAAGTCGGCATGATTGATTTGCGATACTTCCACCCACATATCGATACGATCCATTATTGGTCCAGATATTTTCCGCTGATATTTCAAGATGTCGATTGACCGACAGACGCATTCCTTGATTTTGGAGCCGTGATTACCACAGGGGCAAGGATTCATAGCGGCAATCAAGATAAAATTGGCCGGGAAGGTAATGGAACCGCGCGCTCTTGAAATGCTAATCTCTCTTTCTTCGAGTGGTTGACGCAGAGTCTCTAAAACCCTTTTATCAAACTCTGGGAACTCATCCAGGAATAATACCCCGCGGTGCGCTAAGGTCACTTCTCCTGGTTTGGGCACTGTACCGCCACCGACGAGAGAGACATAGGAAGCCGTGTGATGAGGAGAGCGGATTGGTGGAACAGCAATCAAATCCCCTTTCAGCACTCCAGCTACTGAATGTATACCGGTGATTTCAATTATCTCCTCGAAACTAAGTGGCGGTAGAATTCCCGAAAAAGCTTTGGCGAGCATTGTCTTACCTGTACCCGGCGGTCCATACATCGCGATATTGTGACCACCAGCGGCTGCTATCTCAAGACCACGCTTGGCACTTTCTTGACCCACCACGTCGCTGAAATCAGTTTCATGCTCATCATTATTTGAATCAATCAGGGTGCGTGGTTGCGGAGTAATTATAGTAATATCCTTTAAATGCTCGATTACTTCTTGTAGAGTGTTTACGCCGAAAATTTTTAGGTCTGAAATCAGGGCTGCCTCCCGCGCGTTTTCCTTGGGTAAATATACTTCGGTAAAACCACGGCGTTTTGCTTCGGCCACCGCCGGTAAAACACCGCTGATTTTTCTTAATTGTCCATCGAGAGACAATTCACCCAAAAATATTTTACCCTCTGTCTCGAAGAATAGTTCTTCGTTCGCGGTGAGATAGGCAATCGCCATCGCCAAATCAAAAACCGGCCCCTCTTTTCTAAGGTCAGCCGGCGCGAGTGATATGACGACTTTGTGATTGCTTTGCTTTGGCGATTTATACCCCGAATTTTTTATCGCCGATGAAATACGGTCTTTGGCTTCCTCGACTGATTTATCGCCGAGGCCGACAATCGTAAAAGCGTTTAGTCCTTTAGATATATCGACTTCCACATTAATTATTTTCGCACCTAACACACTCGGTTGCGCACTGTAAGTTTTGGCAAACGACATATTTTTATTTTGGATTATTTTAGTTTTACTTGCTGTGCTCGATACAGGTTGTCGAAGCGGGGTTAGCCTCTAATCTGTCCTCACCGATATCCTCTTCACACACATCACATTTACCGTATGATCCGTCCTCAATCTTTCCTAGAGCCTTTTCTACAATAGCGAGTTGTGGCTCAAGTTTCTCAAGTATGGCAGAGTTATTACCAAATTCTTCCACCTCATCGGCTGTTTCATTTTCATCAGCTGAATCAGAATCTAAGTCAGTCGCGACCGCTTCCCAATCCCCCGGTGTCGCTGGGTTTCTTCTCCCAATAGTTGCGAGTTCTTTTAATAGCTTTGCTTTCTCTGCCTCAAGTGCCTTCTTGTATTTATTTGTGTTTTTCATATATCAATAGTATCCCAGAATCATCAGGGAAATACAACTGTGGATAAAACGGCTCTATCTTTTGGCCCCCTTTTCTTTGTTGATTCGTAGAATCAATTCTTTTAATGCCTGATCACCAGTTGTTATTATTACCGTATCTTTGTTTAATATGTTGTAAATAAACATTATTTTACCACTTGCATCTCGAAGTAGACGGACATCTTGGTTGCTTACGACACCGTCTTGAAATTTATGAGTGCTTGAGGCGCTGAGGAGTGCGATAGTACCTCCTATTTCATTTCCACCATTTAAGCGGAAAAGTTTAGTGAAGTCTTTTTCCAGATTTAATTCCCACTCGAGCATTCCCGCGTAGGTATTTTCAAAAGAAGTGGTCTTAAACACGACAAATGGCTGGTTTTGATCGTAAGCATACATTCCTGCCATAAAATCAGTCGTCAACGCCCGTTTGACTATATCGGGAGTATTGAATTCGGCCAGGGATATAAATTCGTTGGCTGTCGCCAGTCTCTTTGAGGAACTTGTGCCGACCGTAATATAAGGACTATAAATACTACCCGCTGGCACTTTTAAATCGTTTAGACGGCTCGATAAAGCGCTATTAAAACGTCCTTTGACGATAGTGTTTGTGCTAAACTCATCTTTGTAGTCGGCGCTCAATATTGGTACAGCGATTGGAGTCTCGGTTGTGGTAGGGGCAGTATCTTTCTTTTGAATGAAGTAAGTTATAGCGACAGCGAGCACGGCGATTACCACTAGTATAATGCTCAGGGTGATGACCAACTTACTTCTCGAGCCAGACTGATCCTCTGACTCTTTGCCAGCCATATCACCAGCAATCTGACTATGCATTTTTTCATTTTCCGCAATCGCAATATTAATGGAAGAAAGATGGTTGGCCTGAATTGCTGAAGCGATGTCGTCTTTGTAAGTACGCACCAGTGATTTTTTATCGTTATGATTTATTTCGTCTAGGGCCTGTTGGGTCTCAGAAACTGAAGGAGTATATTCTTGATTATTGAGCACACCAGCAACCCCCGAACCCGCCTTCGGTTCGGCGGTCTTATTTAGTTGTCCGTGAAAGACAGGATCAATATCGACTTTGAGCGGTTCAAAAGGCATCTTGCCTCTTATTATAACTGAATTTTTTCTATTTTCCCAATTTTTTATTAGCGAATTCTGGGTCGGCTGATTTGATAGATAAGCTAATTCTTTCTCTTTCATCTACACCTTTCACTACTACTGGCACTTTTTCACCGACTTTCAAGAGAGTATTCACGTTTTCCACACGGAACGGCGCAATTTCAGAAATGTGAACAAGACCCTCGCTATTTCCTAGGCCGATTTTAACAAAAGCTCCAAACTCAGTGATTTTAGTGACTTCACCAGTGTATCTTTCCCCCGCTTTGTACTCATGAGTCATCGCTTCGATGATATCGCGCGCTTTTTCGGCACTACCATCTTTACCTGTACAATAAACTGTACCATCATCTTCGATATCGATTTCCGAACCAGTCTTTTCTTTGATTTCTTTAATAGTCTTTCCACCAGAACCGATAACTAAACCAATCTGATCTTGCTTAATTTTCAAGACGACAATTTTCGGCGCATTTGGAGAAATATCTTTTCGTGGAGCGGCGATTTCCTTGGTAATTACATCGAGAATTGTGTAGCGCGCAATTTTAGCTTTTTCAAAAGCTTCGGCTAAAGCCGGAATCGGCACACCAGAAACTTTCACATCCATCTGAATGGCAGTGACACCAGTTTTGGTCCCAGCGACTTTAAAATCCATATCGCCATAATGGTCTTCCGGTCCTTGAATATCAGTCAACACTTTATAATTTCCTTTGTCGTCCATCATCAAACCAGAAGCGATACCGGCGACTGGGGCTTTCATCGGTACGCCACCATCCATAAGAGCGATAGTCGAAGCACAGACGGAACCCATAGAAGTCGAACCATTTGAAGACATGGCTTCAGATACTAAGCGAATAGTGTAAGGAAAATCAGCGGTCTTTGGAATCATTGGTAACAAAGCTTTTTCTGCGAGAGCGCCGTGACCAATCATGCGACGATTTGTTCCGCCCATTCTACCAGTCTCACCCGTTGAATATGGTGGGAAGTTATAATGATGCATAAATCTTTTGGCATCCGTGCTCTCTTCCATACCATTAATAATCTGCGCATCACTTGGTCCACCCAAAGTCAGAGCGGTTAATATATGTGTACCACCACGATAGAAGATACCAGAGCCGTGTAAGATTGGTGATACTCCACCCGCTTGAGCAAAGAGCGGTCGAATTTCATCAATGCCACGACCATCCGCTCTTTTGTTCTTTGTTAAAGCTTGAGTGTGGATAAGGGCGTCAGTTTTTTCTTCAAAAAGGTGTTCAGCAAAAGAAGGATTTACCTCAGGTAGTTTTTCCTTAGCCAGTTTCATCCAAATATCCATGATTTCACCAATTTTCGAACCACCAGGGAGGCCACTCATCACATAGGTTTCCAATTTAGGCTCAATTTCAGCTGCGAATAAGGCCTTAACTTCCTCTGGCATAACTGGCGCCGCCAAAACGACTTTTGGTACGCCGATTTCGGCGATAACTTTTTTCTGCCAAGCGTTTATTTTCTCAATCTCAGTTGAAGCAAGTTTTAAGCCCTCGATGATTACATTTTCCTGAGCCTCATCACCACCAAGCTCAATCATGTTTATATTTCCATCTTTACCACAAGCGATCAAATCTAGCTCAAAGTTTTCGTTCTCCCTTTCTAAGTAAGTCGGATTGATTTCAAAGCCATCGGTGCGATGCTTGGCGACGCGAATCGCCGAGACTGGACCATGGAAAGGAATTTTGGATACACCAAGGGCCAGTGACGCCGCGATAACAGCGAGAACATCGGGATCGTCCTGATCAATCGAGAGAATGGTAATGACAACTTGTATTTCATGTCTGATCCATTGTTCAAACAGTGGACGAATTGTTCGGTCCACGACTCTTCCGGACAAAATGGCTTCATCGGAAGGCTTACCTTCACGCTTCATGAAACGGCTGCCAAGGATTTGGCCTGAAGCATAAAACTTTTCTTCGTAGTCGACTGTTAGAGGTAGATAATCTCCACCCTCTTTGGCGTTCTTCGACATTACCGCTGTCGCCAGGATAACTGTATTACCATATTTTAAAATTACCGAACCGTGCGCGTTCTCGACTAAATCGTTGAACTCGGCGACTAGTGGTCGGCCGTTTAGGTCAACTGAAAACTCTTTCTTTTTCATACTCTATTTTTGTTAGATTTGCCTCCAAATTTCAGATTAGAACAGATGTTCCAAGCTGCTTATTTAGAGACGAACCATGTTTATAAAACCACCAAGGGGTTACCTTGATGGTTTTACTTTAGCATAGGTTGAGGGTTTTGTTTAGCTACTCTTTTCTCCATTCTTCCCAACCAGCAGGGGCCTGGTCACCTACCTTTGGTTCGTTTTCGAGGTGTAGTGCATCTCTTTGTAAATCACTATCTGTCCACTCCGGTTTTGTTGGTTCTACTTTTGAAATTTTTCCTGTACTTGGATCAATTTCCATACTGAATCCAGTTGTCCAATTTACGCCAGCCTCTCTTCCGCTTTGATAACCCACAACACTTCTTACCATGCTTTCAACTGACTCTCTTTTATTGCCTTCTCCCATATTTTTTTAATTAACTATTAAAATTGGAGTGATTCCAATAACCCCATTTTACCCCCCCCCAACAAAAATGCAAGGGCCTAACCACCTCCCCTCGCCGACCTGCCCGCCATCGCTACGCTCAGGCGTTGCCGGCGGGCTCGGGACTCCCGCCCGAACGACCGTTCGGTCGGGCGGGCCTCCTTAGAAAAGGAGGAGAAAGCGGA
>CAIJXO010000111.1 GCA_903824735.1 uncultured bacterium
ACAGAAAGTAAGGTAAATGGGTCGGGTGATTTTTCTTTACCTGAGAGGGAAACGCGAAGCGGCCAAAGCACACTCCCCTTTCCAAGGCTGTCGGCTAGAGGCATTAAGATTGTCTTTAGTTTCTCTTCAGTAAAATCAGTACCGTTGATCTTGCCAATTTCAATAGAAATTTTCTCCAAATTAGTTTTAGGAATAGTAAAATCAGTATCTTTTTTCCAAATTAGCATCTCTTTAGCTGGCACGGGTGCCGTAAAGAAGTAATCAAACTCCCCTATCTCGACATAATTTTTTAATTCACCGAAAGTGTTGATACGCTCTAATAACGTTTTAGAAATTTTATCGACAAGCTCACTCGAAACTGGGTATCTCTCGGAAATAATTTCTGTATATCTCTTGTTAAGCTCTACGATTGGAATTTTCTTCAGATATTCTTTGTTCAACCATAGAAGTTTTTCTTCGTTAAACTTTCCGCCACCTGTTTGGACTTTTTTTACATCAAAAGCTTCAATGATTTCTTTAACACTCATTACCTCTCTCTCGTCGCCCGGGTTCCAGCCAATAAACGCTAGGAAGTTCAATAGAGCTTCTGGTAAGTAGCCCTCAGTCCTGTAGTCCAAAACATCTTTAGCGCCGTCTCGTTTGCCCAGCTTCTTTTTACCATCTGCGCCCATAATCGGAGGTAAGGTGGCAAATTCAGGTCTCTTTAATCCAAGCGCCTCATATAATGACAAGAATTTCGGTGTCGATGAGATAAATTCGTCGGCACGAAAGATGTGTGTTACTCCCATATAAAGATCGTCAATGATGTGTGCGAAGTTATAAGTTGGATAACCGTCACTTTTAATTAGGATAAAATCATCTAAAGCCTCCTCACCAGCGGTAAGTTCTCCACGGATTAAGTCGGTCCAGGTGTAACGCTGCGGTTTTACAACTTTCAATCTAAGAGCCTGAGTTCCATCCCATTTTGGTGGGTTTTCCGGGCGATAATCTCGATAAAGAAATGGTCGTTTCAATTCTTCAGACTTCTTCCTAAAAGTGGCTAGTTCCTCTTCGGTGTACGGGTCGGCATATGCCAAGCCTTTTTCATAAAGTTCCTGAGCGTATTTCTTGTAAGTTTCAAGTCTTTGCGATTGAAAGTAGGGAGCGTTTGGTCCTCCAATATCCGGACCTTCATCCCAGTCCATTCCTAGCCATTTTAGTGATTTGATTATGTGCTCAACCGAACCTTCAACTTCTCTTTCTTTGTCAGTATCTTCAATTCTCAGTATAAAAGTTCCATTATTTTTTCGCGCAAAAAACCAAGCAAATAATGCCGTGCGGACACCGCCGACGTGCATAAAGCCAGTTGGACTCGGAGCAAATCTGGTGACAATTTTATTCTTCATGGGTTAAGGCTAAGTTAATTATTTCGCGGGCGATTTTGTTGGCGGCTTCGGGATGAGCAAAGTTTTTAGCGGCGATAGCCATCTTTTCTTGCATCGCTTTATCTTGTAGGACACGATCGACTTCTGATACGAGGACATTGGTGGTTAAATTAGCTTCCTCAATGACAATAGCGGCACCACTGCGCGCATAGGCATAAGCATTTAGACGCTGATGATTACCATTTGATTCGGTGATCGGAATAACGACGCTTGGAATGCCCCAGCTTGCGATTTCAAAGATAGTTGAACCAGCGCGAGTGATAATCAGATTGGCGGCGCCAGCGGCCATAGTTAGAGTTAGATTGTTCAAGTAATCAAAAGCCCGGTAGCGGGTTTTATTAGGATTACCACTAAGGATTACGTCAGCCATCTTGGTAACCTCATCCACATTCGCTTTACCAGTTTGGTGAATAATCTGATATTTTTCAACAAGTTTTGGTAAAGCATCGAGGATTCGCTCGTTGATCAACTGAGCACCGAGTGAACCGCCGATAATTAAGATTGTCGGAACAGTTTTTTCTAATTTCAAATATTCATGTGCTGAATTTCGGTCAAGGTTAAGGACCGCTTTTCGGAGTGGATTACCCGTGTAGGCCACCTTTTCCGCTTTGAAATATTTGGCGGTGTCAGGATAGGACACAGCTACTTTCCTGGCGAATTTACCGGCCCAAAGATTGGTCTTACCAGGCACACTATCAGATTCATGAATGACAACTGGAATGCGTAATAATCTAGCTGCCATCACGACTGGGAAACTGGCATAAGCCCCTTTACTAAAAACGACATCAGGATAGATTTTAAAAACGGCAAAAAGTGCGCCGATAACGCCAAAGCCAGTTCTAAAGACATCGGTAAAGTTTGAAGCAGAGGCATAACGGCGCATTTTGCCAGCGCTAATCGGTACGAAATTGATATCATTTTCAATCAAAGCTTCCATGTCGTACGGACTATCGGACATGAAATATAATTTAGCGGAAACAAGGTTCTCGTCTTTAGCAATCTGATTAATTGATTCGGCAACAGCAATTAGAGGATAAAAATGTCCACCCGAACCACCTCCTGTAAGTAATATTTTCATATAATTTTATTTATTGACCAAACGGCGATACTTTGAAACATTTAAAATGATGCCAATCTCAGCTAAAGTAAAGAATAATGCGGTTCCACCCTGACTAAAGAAGATTAGAGGAGAACCAGACAATGGAATAACCCCAATCATTGCAGCGATATTGATAAATGACTGGATAGTGATAAGTATAACAATTCCAGCGACCAAAAGTCCACCAAAACTATCGGCTGACATCGTGGCTATTTTTAAACCGCGAGAGGCAAAGAATAAGAAGAGTAGGATGATTATGACCGCACCAATAAATCCAAACTCCTCAGCGGCCACCGCAAAGATCGCGTCGCCAATCGATTCCGGTAGGAATTTAAACTTTTGAATGCTTTGTCCCAGTCCGCGGCCAAACATTTCACCCGAACCGACCGCAATTAAAGACTGCTGAATCTGATAGCCCGATGTTAAAGCATTGTCAGCGGGATTCAAGAACGTCGTAACTCGGGCAAGGAGATAAGGACGAACAAAGAGCAGGGCGCCAACACATAAGACTGAAATGCCCCCAACAAGAAAGACATGGCGCCACTTCCCTCCTCCAATCAGAAACATGGCTAATCCCGTTAGGAACAAAATAATAAAAGAATCGGTATCGGGCTGGTTTAGTAGTATTACCCCCACAATACCAATGAGAACAAAGAAGGGCAAAAGTCCGTACTTAAAGGTCTTAATCTTGTCTTTAATGCCAGAAATCCAAGCGGCAAAATAGATGATGAAACCGATTTTCAGAAACTCGAGGGGCTGAAAAGATAAGGTGCCAATATAAATCCAGCGTGTCGCTCCACCATGGCTAACACCGACACCTGGTATAAAAACTAGAGCTGCCGCTAGAGCGGAAAAGACAAAAATATAAAAAGAATATTTGCGCCAAACACGGTAGTTAACTTTAGAAGTGATGAAACAGGCAACGAGTCCGGCGGCCAAGCCGAAAAATAACTGATTGAAAATGATCGAGGTAAACTTGGCTTTATCATTGGCATAAATACCAAGTGAGGCCGAAAAGAAAATCGTTAGTCCAGAAATCAAGAGAGCAAGAAAAGAGATTAAAAATATTTTATCTATTTTCTTTGGCATAGTTTAAACTTTACCAATTAAGGCAATGACAATACCGAGGGTGGCACACATAGATCCGAGCACCCAATAGCGCATGACCACTTTTGTTGCCGGCCAGCCTAGTGCTTGGAAATGATGATGTAGTGGAGCGACCAGAAATACTTTTTTACCGTGACGGAATTTTTTCGATAGAAGCTGGATACTACTTGAGGCTGAAGAAATAACCAGAGGAAAGGCAATGATTGGTAAAATTAGTACCTGTTTTGTTAGAAAAGCTACTACTACGAGCGTCATCGTTAAGGCCATGACGCCAGTTTCAGACAGATAGAAGCGGGCGGGCGGTATATTAAACCAGAGAAAGGCCAGTATTCCACCAACCAAAACAAAACAAAAAGCAGCGATATCATTTTGATTTTGAATAAAAGCCAAAATGCCGTAAGCTCCAAAAATAATACTAAAGACGCCACCCGATAGGCCGTCGAGACCATCAATGACTCCACCGGAATAAGTGCCGAGCATCACTAAAATGAAAAATGGCACGAACAAAATACCCGCCTGCCAAATACCGACGAAAGGAATCATAATGTCGGTAGTTTCGAGCTTGTCATAAAACCACCAGGCGCCGATAAGTGAGATAATAAAAACTAGCAAAACTCTTTTCTTGGAAGAAAGACCACCGGCTTTTTGATCGTATCTTTCGGTGACACTAAAGTAATCGTCGATTAGTCCCAGTAGCCCTCCAGCGACTAAAGTAAAAAGTGGTAGCCAAGTCTGATTACGACTTAAAAAATCTAGATAATCCGAAAAAGTAAACAAAATTATTGTTACAAGCGCACTAATCCAGACGATAATTCCACCCATGCGCGGTGTCTTCCTCTCTTCGTCATTGTGGAGCTTTTGCGAAAGTGTTGCCTGTCCTCCATCTGTTGCCACAGCCACGCTTTTCTTTTTCCAGAGCTTGTTTTTATACAGAAAATTACTGACAAGTGGTGTAATCAAAATACCAACAATGAAAGCGACAATTGAGGGTAGAAAAATTTTAATAATATCCATTTAATTTGTTTTTAGGTTACTTATAAGGGCGCGAGTATCAGCAAAATTGTCTTCAGAACCGAGAACGATACTTATGAGAAATATACCATCAAAAGGCTCGGTAATCAAAGCTAAATTCTTGAGCGCTAAATCAGTACGCCCGGTCTTAAAACCGATAATTTTAAATGGAAAAGTCTTATCATTATAGAAAAGGTTGGTCGTTAGGACAGGCTTGCAGTTTTTGTCGACATCGCAAATGTTTTTCGCCGGGTTTTTGCCAAATTGGAAAATCTGTCTGTGATTGTTATTGATATAAACGAGTAGATTCACGAGGTCGCTCGCCGAAGAAAGGTTTACGCCTCCTTTACCATCGAGAGGATCAAGACCGGTCACATTGGTATACTTTGTGCGCACTAGACCGATCTCTTTAGCTTTTTCATTCATTAACTCCACAAATCGCGCTTCGCCTGTGACACTGGATAGAAGTCTCGCGGAATCGTTGTCTGAAGAAATCAGCATATTGTTTAAAAGCTCGGCCACGCGGTATTTATGACCAATTTCCAAAACATTGGCGGTGCTGTCCCCACCGACATACTCGGGTGTCGCTTCGATTACCGTATTTAAATCAACATTATCTTGAACGACAATTGCCGTCATCAGCTTGGTTATGCTAGCGATAGGTAAAGTGACGTCGATGTTTTTCTCGGTTAAAAATAGATTCTGACCGTTGGTCGAGGTGGCAAATAAAACATAAGCTCTGGCACTTGTCCCCGCAAAATTCGGGTTAAAACTTAATTTGGAAAAGTTTAACTTAAATTCTCGGGCTATTTTAGCAGCCTTTACCTCCGCCCGTAGTTTCTCTGTAGCTTTTTTATTTGCCAAACTAATTGAACCGAAAATTATTCCGACGAGTAGAAAAAGTATAATGACAAAAATAATAGCCCATATTTTCTCCTTTATACTTCTGGTCGCAAGCATCTAGTTTTGATTATCTTCCACGGCCTCTGGTGGTTGCTCATTTGGATCAGCTTCAGGAATAGCGGGATCGACTTTCTCAACTGTCGCCTGCTCGAATTCCGCTTTGACTTTTTCGTATTCAGGTAGGTCCTCAATCTTTGACACGCCAAGGAAGGACAGCAGGTCAAAAGTTGGTCGATATAAAAAGCGGCGCTGGTCCTTTTCGTCTGTTACTTTTTCCACTAATCCTCTGATTTGCAG
>CAIJXO010000112.1 GCA_903824735.1 uncultured bacterium
CTATGCCCCAGTGCATCCAGATAAATTGAGGGAACTTATTGACGATAAGGTTAGTAAGCTCGAAAGTGGTCTACCGGGAATGATAAAAAGGTACGATAAGGTCAATTCCTCCCAGTTTATGAATGTATACAAGGGTGTCGGCGGTTTAAGGAATTACATTGATCTTGAAATTAGTGTCGGAAAGAATATCTACGGTATTGGTGGTAAGGGGTCGTGGTTCGACGATAGGATTTCTGGTTCGGTTATTAAGAGGGCATATAGTAAATATAAAAAAGCTGGAATAAAAAGTTTTGTAATTTATGACCATGAAGCTGGCCTGAATCCAGACCTAGTGAAAATGATTGGATCAAATTACCGGGTTTTGCCAAAAAAGTACAGTAGCAATTCTAGTGTTGAGGTCTTCGGGGATTATGTGGCTATCTATTCGGGAATCCACTTAAAAGGATTGGAGGATGATATTACTATTACTATTTTAAAAGATAAGACCCTAGCGGAAGATTTTATGAAATGGTGGCAATTTATGTGGGACATGCTGCCTAGGCAAAAGTAGATTATTGCTGGTACGGAATCTTTTCCCCGTTTTGGATGATGACATTTATCGATCCGACACCGACCTCATCTCCATTTTTGTCAAAGCGGTATGTACCGATTGCGCCAGTGAAAGAGGGCATCTTATAAAGGTAGTCTTTTATTTTTGTTGGATTAGTACCGACGGCCTCGATTGCTTGCATGATTATGTATACACGATCATATGAAGAACCCATATCATAGTCGACAGCTGGGTCTTTGCTATAAATATTCTTGTATTTTTCAAGCAGTGCCAATCCTTTTTTATCAAGACCTGTTCCATCTGTAGAAACAACGCCGTTCATATAATTACCAGCAATTTCTATTGCTTCTTTGGTCGCTAAGTTGAAATTTCCATGTATCGGTACGGTTATTCCTAACTGGCGTGCCTGCTTAACGAGTATACCGCCTCCTTTTACATCGCCACCGGGGTTCATGAAGATTACTTCCGGGTTTGTTGATTTGACCTTGGTTAAAATAGAACGGAAGTCTTTTGTCTCGGTATTATATACTTCGTCAGATACAAGCGTCACCCCGTATTTAGAGAAGGCTTCTTTCATAATTGTTCTTGCGCCTTGTGAGTAATCGATATTTTCGCTTATCAAAGCGACGGTCTTATATTTCTTGGTAATAGTTTCTGCGTCTAATTTGGCCACGTCAGAATCTGAGGGGGAATTGCGGAATATATAGTCGCCAGCATTGGTTATATCTGGGCTACTAGAAAAAGCGGATAGCAACAAGATCTTGCTTGTCTCGGCTATCGGCGCCATCGCCAAAGTCTCAGAACTGCATAGACCACCGAGAATAATGCCAACTTTATCGACAGAGATAAGTTTTTGAATAGCAGTCACAGCATCTTTTCCTGTACATTTACCGTCTTCATAGATGATCTCAAGTTTTCTTCCACCAATTCCACCTGCGTTATTGATCTCATCAATAGCAATTTTGGTAGCATTGACCTCGGTTTCACCATAGATAGCGACATCGCCAGACAGGGGAGCAACGAAGCCAATTTTTATAGCACTAGTATCTTTGGATTTAATTCCAACGGCAATAATAATGATTACAATTAAAACTATTATGCTAATTTTTAAATTTCTTTTCATGATAATACTTTGTTTACTAATAAATAACAATATAATGATAACTTATATTGTCAATAAGTCACGAAATATGACAAAGACTCGATACGCCACCGAAGTAGTCCATCAATATCGGTTGTATATAAAGGGCTTTACAGAAATAATGTATATGATATACTGTTGTCATAGATAACAACATGAATGAAATTATCCCAGTTTTAACTGAATATGGTCTTGATGATAGGGAGGCGGCTCTCTACCTAGCCGGGCTTGAGATCGGTGAGTCTGGTATGGCGTCAATCGCCAAACTGGCCGGAATCAAGCGACCAAGCGCATATCTGATATTTAAGACTCTTGAGCAGAAAGGTCTGATGGGCAGTTTTAAGATGAAACATGGTTTGCGCTTTGTTTCAACCAAGCCCGAGATCTTAGTCGCCCGCGCTAAAGCAAAAGCTAAGAATCTAGAATCAATCCTACCAAGTATTAATGCTTTGATTGGTAAAAGCGCACATAAGCCGAGAATTACTTACTATGAAGGGCGAGAGGGCTTACTGACTGCCGTAGAAGAAACTCTCAAGACGACAAATACTACTATGCGCCACATCGGCTCTCTAAAGGAGGCGCATAAGATTATCGGGGAGGAATATGACTTGAACCATTACATGCCTACCAGGATTAAAAAGAATATCTTTTTGAAAGCGCTATATTTTCCATACATTTCTTCTAGAATTACCTCGAGAGATGATGCCGCAGACCTAAGAGAAATTCGTTTCCTACCGATAAAATACAACAACAATACTTCTACAGTAATTATGGATGATCGGATTATTATTACCGCCGGCAGTAAGGAGTTGATATCGGTTGTCATTGAGAGTAAAGAGATTGCGTTTAGTGAGCAACAAAGATTTGATCTAGTCTGGGACTTGGTGGGGGAGAAGAAAAGTTCCAAATAGCTATTTATCGTCTTTTCCCGGCAATGTCTCCCACATAATCTCAAAGATTTGCTTTACGGCGTCGTGGATTTTTGTGCTTTCGATTATGATTCCTAGACGGTCACCATAGTTTAATATCGCTGTCTTATCTTTACCGTACAGTAGTATTTCATTCTCCAAGTTATATTTTGCAGGATCGACTAATCTGGACTTTCTAAGTTGCTCGTTATTTTTGTTAATGTAGGGTCTCAATTCGGGGCTGTCCGGGAGAATGGCTCTGATCCAGATATTTTTGCGCTGTCTTTCGGGGATATAATATTTTTCTTGAAACGATTCACTGCCGAGAGAAGAAGAAGCAGAAAACCAGGATTGGATTTCGTGATTTGGGATGGCTAGTGTCTCGCGGTAGGCCTCTTTGATTCCGGCTTCGCCTTCAAAGTAACGGACTGACGGTTTTCTATCTAGGGCCGATCCAAGAGCAACAAGATTCGACATATTTTGTTCCAGTTCTTTTTTGTTGTCGTCCAGGATTTCCAGGATTATCTTTGGGCTTTCAGCCGTATAATATTTTAAATTTTTTCTTTTAGATTGACTAACTAAGCCCCTTCTAATTAAGTTTTCCAGCTCAATATAAGTCGTTGGTCTCTTTATGCCAGATTTTTGTGAAATGCGGGAGGCTGTCGATTCTCCAAGCTCGTAGTTAGCCAGGTATACTGCCGCTTCTTTGGGGGACAGGCCGGTCTTGATTAAGGTATCAATATAGTTCATTTGCATATTTTAGGCTAACTGTTAATAAAACTGACAACAGAGTTATTTTAGTGCTAATCTTTGTAATTGTCAATAAATATAGGGTTGGATTACAATATTCGGTTTTGGTTAGGATGTTAATAATTGTGACAGGATGGCGAGTTTTTTGTCTGGGTGTATAATACAAATTGTTATTTATTAAGTTTATAATTTTAAAAATCATGGACGAACAAAAAGCTGGCAGTTCAAAGAAGGCGTGGTGGATCTTGGGGATAGTTATCGTGTTGATTTTAATAGTTGTCGGTATTTCTTCAAACAAAAAGCCAGCTGAAACTGGTCCGATAAAGATTGGTTTTGTTGCGCCTTTGACAGGTGATGTGGCAAGTATCGGACAGAACATGAAAATGGCGGCTGAGCTCGCCGTCGCTGAAGTAAATAGTGCTGGCGGTATAAATGGCCGAATGGTTGCTATTATTGCTGAAGATGGAAAATGTGATGGTAAAGAAGCAGTAACAGCAGTTACTAAATTGATTAATTTAGATAAGGTTCCAGTGATTGTTGGTGGTGCCTGTTCTTCAGAAACTGTAGCCCCAGCTCCTATTGCTGAAAAAGCAAAGGTTGTAATGCTTTCTCCTTTATCTTCTAGTCCAGCTATTACTACAGCCGGGGACTACATTTTTAGAGATTATCCATCCGATGCTTTCCAGGGTGTTCGAGCGGCTGAATTTGCAGTAAATACGTTGAAAGCTAAAAATATCGCTGTCTTGTCATGCGTAGATGATTATTGCCAAGGTGTACAGCAAGTATTTAAGGATAAAGCTGTTTCGCTAGGGGCGACAATTATCGTTGATGATAAGTATGAGAAAACAGCTAATGATTTAAAGACGCAATTGACGAAAATCAAATCGGCTAATCCTGACCTTGTCTATTTTGTTGGTTATACTGATGGAGCAGTTATTGGCCTAAAACAAGCAAAAGAAATTGGGTTGAATACTAAATTTCTTGGTGGAGATGCTTGGAATGATCCAAAAATTGTAGTGGGAGCTGGTTTGTCGGCTGAGGGAATAATGTATTTGATTCCAACAGTTGTTAAAAATTCTACGTTTGATACCGCTATGACAAAATCAGGCAGTAAGGAAATTACTATTGGTTCAAGAGAGGCTTATGATGCGGTAAAGATTTTGGCTCAGGTAATTGCAAAGGTTGGAACTGATAGCTCTAAGATAAAAGATGCCTTATACAAAGTGCAAAATTATCAGGGGGTTTCTGGTAGTATTTCTTTCGACAAGAATGGAGATATAAGCAGTTCAAGTTATGATGTTAAAGTAATTAAGGGAGGAAAGCCGGTTGATTATTAATCGGTAATCTAGATTTCTATCACACAAAAACCGTCCTCTGGGGCGGTTTTTGGTTGTAGACTATCGCTAGTTAGCTGAGACGACCTTACCTCCTTTAATCATCTTGACTGATGGCTCAGTGATAAAGAAGCCGTCACTATCGATTTTGATTTTACCAAACACCGGTGAGTTCCAGTCTCCCATCTGAGCGATTACACCTGGAAGATCAGCTGGGTTGATTGGCTTACCCGATTTCTCTTGAAGGGCGATAAGCATAGTCACCAAGTCGTAGACATAAGATGATCCAGCTTGTGGGTCAGTTCCATATGCTGACTTAAATTTTGCCGCGAAACTTGGGACGATAGAGTCAGAGACAAACCAGGAACCCTCAAATAACTCTGGGTTACTACTCCACTCAAATGTTTCAACGGAGGTGACTGGAACATTCACACCGAGCTCTTTCATCTGTCGAGCCACTATTTCGATTTCTGGTGAAAACATTTCAAGGACAACCATGTCGGGATTAGATTTCTTTATTTTACTAATGATTGTCTTAAAATCTTTTTCTCCGACATTTGTCAGATCATAGGATACTATCTCGACACTCGAACCCTTAAGTGAATCTCTGACGGCTGAGGTTACCGCTAGAGGTCCGGGATGATTAGTATCGATGATAGCTACTTTCTTGTAATTTCGTCTGATCAACTCGCTGGCTAGTAATTGTCCTTCTTTAAATGGGGGAGTCCAGTGAACATAGTTGTATACTCCTTTGGCCACTGTCGGATCAGAAGCGAGAGAAAACTGAGTGGTTTTACCTTGCTCGGCTATACTATTGATAGCATTTCCAGTTCCTGAACCAAATTCGATTATAGCTAATACCTTATCTACATTAATCAATTTACTTGCGGCGGTCGCAGCCATCTTTGGACTAAATTGATCATCTTCAAAAATAAGCTCGTAATTATATTTTGTGACACCAGCATCTTTAAGCGCAAGTTCTGCGGCTTTCTTAGCGGGTTCACCTAGAAAGGCGACGCCACCAGAAAGGGGAAGATTTAAACCGATTTTCACTGTCTGCTTTTCGCCAACTGGAGTAGAGGAACGGTTCGAGAAACCTAGGGTAGCAACGATGATAATTGCGACGATTACGATCCATAAATATTTTTTCATGTGTTTTTTTGTTACTAATACTGTTAAAATTATCTGATACAAGTATATACTATTGTCAATAGATTGGGTTAAAACTCTGACAAATATGGTTAAAATAGCCTTACTATATATGAGTAGAGTAATTAAATACATATTTTGTCGGTTAGATTTGACAATAATCTAGCACTTGATATACTGTATATATGCAGATAAAGAACCACTCACTCGTCAAATCTTTGCAGAAAGTTGGCTTTACCGATAAGGAAGCTTTAGTTTATGTAACTTTGCTTGAACTCGGTGGCGCCTATCCATCACGCATCTCTGAATATAGCGGATTGAAGCGAGCGACTACTTATAATGTGCTCACTGTTTTGTCGGTCAGAGGATTGGTCAACGAAATCGAAAAAAGAAATAAAATCTTCTATCAGATCGATAAGCCTCATAAGCTTACACAATATTCGAATGTGCAGATTCAGAAAGCGAAGGAGGGTTTAGAAAAGACCGAACAGATTTTACCGGATATTGAAGAATTGTTTTCCCAGATGGCGAGCCGTCCAAAAGTTCTATTCTTTGAGGGGCCGGAGACTGTCGCTTCGATTTGTAGCGATATGACTTCAAGCAAGGGAGATTATGAGATGATTGCTTTTTCTAATGCTAATAAATTTAAGGATGTTATGACACCGGCGCAGATTAAGGATTTTGTTCGTGCTAAGGAACGGCTGAACATCACCACTCGTGGAATTCTGCCAGACACAGCTAAAAATCGTTCTTACAGTGATAATATTTTTGATGGAATAAAAGAAAAGTACTGGCCTAAAATGCGTTTTGTTGCCGCGGAAAAGTTTCCTTACGAAGCGGAGATTACCGTCTATGCCGATAATAAAGTTTCTATTACCAAACTCGGCGGGGAGAATATTATCGGGGTTATCATCGAAGACAAAATCATTCACGATATGATGAAGATGGTCTTTGAACTGGCCTGGGTCAGTGCTGAGGTAAAGGAATAGGCAAAGGTGATTTTTCTTGCAAAATAAAGTAGAATAAGTGAATGGTAAAGAAAGAACAGCTATTACGACTCGAAAATATCAGTGTGAACTTTGGTGGCGTGCATGCTCTCAAGGATGTTTCTCTGTCTTTTGATGAAGGGGAGATTGTGGCCGTGATGGGGCCAAATGGGGCGGGAAAATCGACCGTTTTGAAAGCGATTTTTGGTTTGGTGGAGACAGCGCAAGGAAAAGTCTTGTGGCATGAAAAAGAAATTAAACCGATTCCGCACGAAGTGGTAAAACTTGGCATTTCTTTTGTTCCCCAGGGCCGAAGAGTATTTAAATATCTGACAGTGAAGGAGAATCTAGAGCTCGGGGGTGTGACAATAAAAAATAAAAACATCTTGAAAGAGCGTATGGAGGAAGTCTTGGATTTATTCCCGGCTCTGAGAACAAAGATGAAAGAACGAACTGGAAACTTGTCTGGTGGGCAACAGCAGATGGTGGCGATTGCCAGAGGATTGATTACAGATCCGAAAATTTTACTTTTGGACGAGCCGTCACTTGGTCTTTCGCCGAAAATTGTCAAAGAAGTTTTTGAAAAGATAAAAGAGATTAATGAAAAGCGCAAAATGGCGATTGTCGTCGTCGAGCACAATTTGAAATCGCTATTACCGATTACGAACAAGGCCTATATTCTAGATAAAGGTGTACTCGTCCATACCGGAGTCGGAGCGGAAATTTTGAAGGATAATATTTTGGAAAAAGTCTTTTTAGCGAAGATGTAGCTTCAGGCCTCTTTCTAAATAACTTATTTTGTGCTATAAAAGGCAAGCGGGCGATTAGCTCAGTTGGTAGAGCGCTTCATTTACACTGAAGATGTCAGGGGTTCGAATCCCTTATCGCCCACATGGAGGTCTCAATTCTATACGAAGACAACGATGTCCTCGCGGTGAACAAGCCGTCTGGTCTTGTCGTTCATGCCGATGGCCGGACTACGGAGAAGACTCTGACTGATTGGATTAAAGAAAGATACCCGAAGATTGAAGATGTCGGCGAGCCTTTGAAAATTGGTACTGGGGAGACGATTAAAAGATGGGGAATTGTGCATCGTATTGATCGCGAGACTTCAGGTGTGGTACTTATTGCGAAGAATCAGGAGACTTACACTTTCATTAAAAAGCAATTTTTAAAAAGAGAAATTGATAAATTTTATCAGGCGATTGTCTACGGCGATGTCCGCTATGATGAAGGAATAATTAATCTACCGATCGGTCGTAGCAAGAGCGACTTTCGTAAAAGAGCGACCGGTAAGATGGTGCGTGGCGAAACGCGTGAAGCGATTACTTATTACAAAACTTTAGCGCGCAAGGATAAACTTTCACTTGTCGAAGCCAATCCTAAAACTGGACGTACTCATCAGCTACGCGTGCATTTCGCTGACACAGGTCACGGTATTCTTGGTGACAAGCAGTATGGTGTCTATAAAAAATCACCGATTACTATCGGACGCCTAGCTCTGCATGCTTACTCGATTGAATTTGAACTTCCAAAAGGGGAGTTATTGAAAATCGTCGCTCCATATCCAGCCGACTTTGCCGAGGCGGTCAGCTTTTTTGGATTTGCGAAAAAAGACTAGTTGTGTTAGATTACGGGAATGAAAATTTCATCAGTCAATATTGAAGAACGCAAGAAATTAAACCTCAAAGCGAGCGATACTGTTCGTGTACACCAGAAGATTACTGAAGGGGATAAGACCAGAACTCAGGTTTTTGAAGGAATGATTATTGCTCGTAAGCACGGCAATGAAGCTGGTGGTACTTTGACCGTTCGAAAGGTGATTGACGGTGTGGGTGTAGAAAGAATCTTCCCAATTTATTCTCCAAACATTGAAAAGATCGAGGTAGTAAGAAAGTCTAAAGCTCGTCGTTCAAAACTATATAATGTCCGCGAGAAAGCAGCTAAAGAAATCCGCCGTAAGATGAAGAATATCATCAACGCGAAGGAACCGGTAGAAGCTAAGGCTGAAACTCCAGAGATAGCACCAGAAACTAAATAAACGAAATTCCCGCCTAGAGCGGGTTTTTTGTTGTCATGATAATTACAATGAAAAGAGGTCCAAAACCGAAATATCTAATATCTACCGAATGGCATTCTGGTCTTGCTTATGCTGTCGGACTATTAACTTCTGATGGGTGTTTGTCTTCTGATAAAAGACACGTCGACTTAACCTCTGTTGATATAGATCAGTTAGAAAATTTTAATAAAGCACTTGGTGTGAAATTTAGTATTGGGCTTAAAGATAAAAATTCAAAAAGCCATCAAGCCGCTTATCGAGTACAGATATCAAGTGTGTTGTTCTATAAGTTTCTCGAATCTATCGGTCTTACGACAAGAAAATCACTGACCATTATGAAAGTTAGGTTACCAGACGAATACTTCCATGATTTTTTGCGTGGATTATTTGATGGCGATGGCTATAGTTATTCATATTGGGACAAAAGGTGGAGATCAAGTTTTATGTTTTATATAGGTTTTTGTTCCGGCAGTGAACATTTTATAATTTGGTTGCAGTCGATGATCAAAAGCTTATATAAGATCGGTGGGCATGTCACTAAAGCACAAAAAAAGAATACATATTATCAATTAAAGTATTCAAAGTATGAAGCGGTGAGATTGGCCGGTTTCTTGTATAGAAATCCTAAGTCCATAAGGTTAAGGAGAAAATACTTGAAAATAAAGGCCGTTTTGAGTATTATGAATAAGCTGAAAGAGATATAAGCGCGAGTGGCGAAACTGGCTAGACGCACTACCTTGAGGTGGTAGCGGGAGCAATCCTATGGAGGTTCAAATCCTCTCTCGCGCACTAGAAATCTTCTATAATATTAAGACTATGTTATACACACGAAAAGGTGATAATGGCACGACTAAGACTTTTGGTTGTGACCAACGCATATCGAAAAGCTCGACCATTGCCGAAGCGCTTGGTACTTTAGACGAAATAAATTCTTTTTTAGGAATTTGCAAAGTTAAATCTTCTCCTGACATATCTGAAATAGTAAATAATGTTCAGCAGAATCTGTTCACTGTTCAGGCGGAACTTGCGGGGGCAGATAAAAAACTTTCCGCCGAGAAAGTAAAAGAGATCGAACAAATTGTCGATGGTATTGAAAAAGAATTACCACCGATTAAAACTTTTTTTGTTTCTGGTGGCACAGAATTGGCGGCGACTTTTGATTTCGCACGGACACTAGCACGTCGCGCCGAGCGTCGAGTGGTCGGCGTTCACGAAGAGGGGAAAGTAAAAATTGGTGTCGACACTTTGGCATATCTGAATCGCTTGTCGAGTTTACTTTATGCTTTAGCTAGACTTATGAACCATAAAAGTGGTATAAAAGAGGCAGCTCCGACCTATAAATAAGGAGCAAGATGGTGGCTATGGTGTAGCGGTAGCACGCGAGCTTGTGGAGCTCTCTGTCTGGGTTCAACTCCCAGTAGCCACCCAGCGTTTTTCAGCTTTATAAATAAGGGTAAAATTTAATACCCTTGAGAGAAGTAGAACTTTGTGATATGCTTAATCATATGAAAAAGTTGCTTTTAATTGTTGTGGTACTTGTTGTTGTAGTTGGAGTTTTTGTCTGGGTGCTTAGTGAATTACGTATTTGTTGTGGGATTAAGCCGTCTATCGTACCGAACA
>CAIJXO010000113.1 GCA_903824735.1 uncultured bacterium
AAAAAGCAAAAAGTTCGAATCCCACACGGGTTCGAACTTTTTGCTTTTAATCAGTTTAATTTGAACCTTGCAAAACAAGGGTCAAAGCATCTGCCGATAACAGATACTCTCGGCGGATGGGGTGAGATTCGAACTCACGACCCAGTTTCCCGGGTGACGGTTTTCAAGACCGTTTCATTAGACCTCTCTGACACCCATCCGTGTAACGAACATAATTACACAGAAATGGCGGATTTTCAAGCCTTATTTGATTTCTTTATTCACCTTATGTCCGCCAAAGCGGTTTCGCATGGCAGAAATTAGCTTACCTGTATAAGTAGGCTTAACGCGTGACTGCTCACGGACTTTAATTGCATTGTCGAGACTTGGCATTTTACCTTTCGCGCCTTCGAGTAGCTTTTTCATCTCGTCTTCGGTCTCGCCTTTTGGTACTTCCCCAGAAATCGCATCGAGATAACCGGCTTCGTTATAGGATTCTTCCAGCCAACTAGCGAGCTTACTTGAGACAATACTGCCGTGCGCGTAGACTTTTGCCACTTCTTTTAAATCAATATTTAAACCAGAATCTTTTATCACCTCAAAACCTTCGCCGAGTGCCGACATCATGCCGTACTCGATGCCGTTGTGTACCATTTTAACGTAGTGACCAGAGCCGGAGCCACCAAGATACGCAAAGCCGTCAGGCAAAGCAAGATCTTTATAAACTTCTTTTAAATGTTCAAAACTTTCTTTATCGCCACCGATCATCAGACATGCCCCATTGCGTGCCCCACCCATTCCTCCAGAAGTTCCACAGTCCATAAAGCTAATGCCGACTTTTTTTAGCTTGGCATAGCGTGCTTGTGAATCTTTATAGTAAGAATTACCGCCATCAACGATAATATCGCCCGGTTTCAGATTTGGAACGACTTCATCGATCACTTTATCAAGCACATCCCCTGCTGTGACCATGAGCCACACAACTTTTTTCTCGGGCAAAAGACTAACTAGTTCAGAAATAGATGAAGAAGGTGTGGCGCCAGCCTTAACAACTTCCTGCATCTTGTCGGCCGTACGATTGTACACGACGACTGGATATTTTTTATCCAATAAGTTCAAAACCATATTTGAACCCATACGACCAAGACCGATAAAACCGATTTTTAGCTTTTCCATACAATATTATTTTTCTTACTCCAATCGGCGAGCTCTTTTGGACCAGTGCTGCCAACCGGATATTTATAAACTTCCATATTTTTGGTATCAATTTTGTCCACGACTTTCCAAGCCAATTCTACTTCATCGTTACGCACAAACACGCTTTGCTCTCCGGCAATCGCCTGCTCGAGAAGCACTTCATAAGCCTCAGGAGTGTTCTCCTTGTGATCGCAATGATGACAATATTCCATGTCCACAGTCTCTACTTCAAAACCTTTTCTCAACGATTTCGAATTAATTTCGAAAGAAAAACCGGATTCCGGTTCAATCCTTATGGTTAGATAATTGCTATCGGACGGACAAGTCTTGGCCAAAAGACAATCAACAGGCTTGAAACGAATATGAATCACAGCTTCTTTTTTATTTAGGTTTTTGCCGGAGCGCACAAAGAAAGGCACGCCTTTCCAGCGTTTATTATTGACCTCAAGTCGCGCCGCCAAGAAAGTCTCGGCCCTTGAACCCTGAGCCACTCCCTTTTCATTTTCATAGCCCTCATATTGACCTAAAAATAAATCTTTGATCTTAACATCTTTTAAGACTTTCACTTTCTGATCACGTAAATATTCACCAGACAAAAACTTTGGTGATTCCATAGCAACCAGTGATAACATCTGCAGAATGTGATTCTGGAGCATGTCTTTTACCGCGCCATATTTATCAAAATAGTTCCCACGATTTTTTATGCCGAAATCCTCATCGCGGATAATCTGTACGGAATCAATATGCTGGTTATTCCACAAAGGTTCCAAGATTCTGTTTGTAAATCGTAAAAGGGCGATGTTCCCCACCAATTCTTTTCCCAGATAATGATCGACGCGATAGACATTTTTTTCATCAAAAACTTTATCAATTGCTTTGTTTATTTTTATGGCTGAAGCTAAATCGTTGCCAAAAGGCTTTTCGTACAAGACGCGCTCCCATTTATCATCTTTACTATCCACCAAACCTACTTTTGCCAAATTAACACTCGCCGCTTCAAAATGCTCGGGTAAAGTTGCCAGATAGAAAAGACGATTACCAGACAAATTTTCTTTTTGTTCTATTTCTACTATTTTATTTCTTAGACTTTCAAAATCATCGAGATTAGCAAAGTCTAATTTCTGATAATATGCTGACTGGCAAAGCTTAAACCAAACCGCCTCATCAATATTCTTAATATTCTTGCGAGCTTCATCTAAAATCGACTGAATTGTGACTTCTGAACGCGCCACACCAACAATGGACACTTTCGAGACAGTTCCGAGCTTTAACAGGGTATAAACAGCAGGAATAAGCTTTAGTTTGGCCAAATCCCCCGTCGCCCCCATGATCACGAAAGTTAAATTCTTGTCGTTGTTCATACAATTTTGTCTTCCCATTATAACACTAAAACATTTTATGATATAATAATCGCATGGAAAAATTGTCGCTCACTTGGCAAGCGCCGGAGTATGATCATTATCAAAGAACCCCCGATTGGTTTTGGGCGGTTGGGATTATTACTGTCTCGATTGCGATCCTCGCCTTCATCTATGACAATGCTTTGTTTGGCATTTTGATTTTACTGTCGGCAGGCATCCTCGTTTTCTACACTATGCGCGAGCCATCAATTGTCGACTATGAAATAAATCAGAGAGGTATCGTAATTGGTAAAGATTTACATCCCTACCTTACTATCGAGTCTTTCTGGATTGAGACCCGTCATGGTGATCCAAAGATAATCTTAAAATCCAAGAAAAATTTGCTCCCTTATATCATAATTCCTCTACATGAAGAGAGCGTGGACGATGTCTCTTCGGTTTTAGCTGAATTCCTAGACGAAAAGGAACTACAAGAACCGGCATCTCATAAGGTGATGGAGTATTTGGGATTTTAGAAATTAAGACTAAAGGATATTGAGTGGCCGAAGAATTAACTGTATGCTAAAATTGCCATACAATGACGAACGTACTAAATGGAACAACATACATAATATCTTTCGATCTCGGTGCGGGGGCAAATATTGATCGAATCGTTTCTTTAATCAAATCTTACGGCACCTGGGCCAAGATAACAGAAAACTCTTGGGCAGTCGTGTCTGTGGGGGAAAACGCGAGCCAGGTAAGGGATAAAATTATCCCTTACCTTGGTGTGGGTGGCCGTCTGTTTGTTATTAAATCGGGCTATGAATCGGCATGGCTAAACCCAAACGCAAAATCTGAGTGGTTAAAGAAATATTTAGAAAATTAAAATGCCGACTACTGAAAGCGAAAGACCAATAAACATTATCAGGGGGGCAGTTGATTCCCTTACTCTTTACGAGGTAATGGAAGACGAGCTAAATAACCTAGAAAACGGGTCCACAAGTTCTACATATCTAAATCTTGCTATTGCTTTACTTACCCTATGTTTATCTTTTTTTGCATCGATATTCACTGTAGATTTTAAAAACAACATTACTTTTATTGTATTTCTAGTGATAGCCCTAGTCAGTCTATTCGCAGGTGTCGGATATATAATAACTTGGTATAAAACGAGAAAATCTTACACTTCGATTATAACAAAAATAAGAGCTCGCGCAGAGAAAAAGCAGGTTCTTATTGTAAAGACGGATAAACCAGACGAGATTATTATTGAAGAAAATGTCACGATACCAGCCGCAACTGAAGTCGATAAATAAATTCTAGCTCGCTTTTTGTCCCCTTGGCAGGAATCGAACCTGCATTTCATCCTTCGCAGGGATGTGTCCTATCCATTGAACGACAAGAGGAATTAAAATACATTAACACAAGAACGCCGAAATTAGAAGTAGCAAAAAACCGCACTCGGCGGTTTCTTGTTTTTTATTTTGCTGGTTTAGCCTTTGCAATAAGAGCGGCGATTCTGCTTTTCTTTCTCGAAGCGGTGTTCTTGTGGATTAATTTAGTCTTGCGAGCCTTATCAATTACCTGATAAGCGACAGTAAGAAGAGCTTCTGCCTCCTTTACTTTCTTCTCAGTAATCAATTTCTTGATCTTCTTGACGGTATCGGCAACAGCGTCCTTACGGCGCGCATTGTAAAGGGCCTTATTCTTTGAGGCTCTTAGGGCTTTTTTAGCTGATGAGGTAATTGGCATTTATTTAATTGATTAACTTGTTAGCACAACTTACCACATAGTTTTGCAAAATGCAACTCTTCCAGATTTATCCACACAACTTACCCTTGCACATTGATTTACTAGTGCTATCATATTTATATGCCTGTGGGCGAAAGCCCCGTTCAGTCAAAGGTATTACCAAACTGAAGCCAGGCATAACAAAACTACCATCTTCGGATGGTACTTTTGTTGCCTACACCTTATTCCTCCTCAATATTGTTTTCAGCCAGCCTTTGGTTTTTAAGTCTTGAATAAGGCATCACACTCCAAAAAATAATCTTGCCGTCACCGACCCTCTTTAATACAGTCTTAATTTTAATCTTATTTTCTCCGACAATAGCAATAAGCCCCCAATGTTCGACATTTTTCATTTTGGTAAAACCGTCTCTTGTTTTTAGTCCGACAGGAAACAATATTCTTCTATATTCCTGTATCGTCCCTGCTTTCCTTATGATTTCAAGAGCGAGGGGCAACAAACTAAACTTAAGTAGTTGTTCAGATTTATTCCTTTCTTGTCTGGCCGAAAATTGCAAGTGATGAAACCCATCTGAATTTAGCACGATGTCAGTCTTGAAATAAGGGTTATAAATAGTTTTTTGCCTATCAAAAATTAATTTGGCCCTAATCTTTTTCTCCTCAAAATATTTTGGGTCATAATTCATCGCGCGACATTCTAGCATGTAAAAACGAACAATTTTGATAATCAACTGTGGATAAAAACAGGTCTTTATATTTGAACCTTTTTAGCTTATGATATAAGAATGATTAGCCAAGTAACCGGACAGGTAATACATAAGACAGACAAGTATATAATCGTCGAGACAAACGGCATTGGTTATAAGATTTTTGCGACCACCGAACTTTTAAGTGTGGCCAAAATGGATGAAAAGCTAAAAGCTTGGACTTATCTTGCGGTCCGCGAAAACGCTTTAGATTTATACGGCTTTTCTAATAAAGAGGAACTCGATTTCTTTGAGTTGCTGAATACAATCTCCGGTGTCGGGCCAAAAACAGCAATTGGAATACTAAATGTCGCCACCGTCGGCTCCCTGCGCAAAGCCATCTCGACTGGTGAAACAGCGCACCTGACAAAGGTTTCCGGTATTGGCAAAAAGATGGCGGACAAAATTGTCCTAGAACTAAAAGGTAAGCTCGGTAGTTATGAAGAAGTAGCACTTGGTCTAAAAGAAGAAATTGATGCGCTCGAGGCTTTGAAATCCCTCGGCTATTCGCATAAAGAATCGCGCGAGGCACTACAAGAGATTGATAAAAGCATTACCACCACGAGTGGCCGAGTAAAAGCCGCCTTGAAACACTTAGGCAAGTAGCTTTTTCAACTCTTCTCGCACTACAGTACGATCGTCCCAAGCGATAGTCTTACTACCGATAATCATCGACTGTTCTGCTCCTTTTCCAGTTATTAAGACAACGTCACCAACTTGTGCTAATGCTAGAGCTTGTTTGATTGATTCGCGTCTATCTTGTTCCGTGAAAAGATTTTTACCACGCACTTTTCCGTTTTGCTCAGCGACCACGGCAATATCTTCAATAATTTGTTTTGGATCATCATCATAAGGGTCGACATTAGTGACAAAAACATAATCAGCAAGCTTGCCGGCAATCTCCCCCATCAAAGCACGCTTGGATTTATCACGGCCCCCACCTTCGGCACCGAGCAAGACAATAGTCTTGCCGCCCGGCTTTCGGATAATCTCGGCTGTATTAAGGACATTGGTCATACTTTGCTTCTCATGAGCATAATCGACGATGGCGAGAAAATCTTGCCCTTCGTTTATCTGCTCCATACGTCCAGGAATGATTGATAAGCCAGCTAGGCCGTTTCTGATCGCCTCGTCCGAGATACCAGCCGACTTAGCAATAATCATGGCTGGTAAGGCATTGTAGACGTTAAAAGAGCCCAAAGTAGCCAGCTTATACTTTTGTCCTGACATCGAAAATTCAACGCCGCTTAGGCTTTCAACAACGCCAGTCGCCTGGAAGTCGGCGGCTTGTTTTATACCAAAAGAAATATGTTTGTCCGCAGTAAACTGTCTAAAATAATCGACGTGATCACTATCGTTGTTTACAATAATAGTCCTTGGGATTTTATTGCCGTTTATGGTTTTACTTTTCTTGGATAAGTTTTTAAAAAGCTGGCCTTTAGTCTCTTTATACTTTTCGAAACTGCCGCCGTGTGAAGGTAAATGTTCCGGTGTTAAGTTTGTAAAGACGGCCGTGTCAAAATTGATACCGACATTACGATATTGCTTTATTCCCTCAGAAGTCACTTCCACGACACAGTACTGGCAACCAGCCTTCACCATATCGGCCATCAGCTTTTGAATGACAAAACGACCAGGCATGGTCATATGGTATTTGTTTAATGACTCTTCGTTTCCGATTTTAATATTTGCCGTACTGATTATACCGGTTTTAAAACCACCAGCCGAAAGACAGGCCCAAACAAAATTAATAACTGAGGTTTTACCCTTGGTACCCGTGACTCCGATCACTATCATCTTGCGACTTGGAAAACCGTAAATAATTGCACCGACGAGGGCAAGCAAATAATAGTAAAACTTGAAAATAAAAGTCGGGACCAGTTTCTTTAGAAATTTTTTCATAATTTACTCTATTTTAGCAATTTTCTGACCGAATACACAAAGTACCAAAACGGCTTCTTTATTAAATCATAATAATCAGAATGCTCTACTAAGTGTCCGCCAAACTTCACTTTATAATCAGTAATACCGGACCAATCACTGGTTTTACCCATAGAAACGGCCCCAAAATTGTACTCGCAACAGCCAAGTGTCTTAGATTGAATAATTGCCGCCCACTGAGCGAGATAGGTTGGGACGAGATTACGATGTTCATTACTTGAGCCACCAAAGACATAATTGGCAATATCACCAAAGACGATGACCAGATCAATCGCCAGCATTTCCTCACCGAGATAAGCGATGGATAAGAATGATCGTCCGTCATTATGCCGGTCAAGATTATCAAAAACGTTTTTGTAATATTCTTCTTCATGTAAAGCAAATTTACCGCGCTCGGCCGTAACTTTCATCAAGCGGTAAAAGTCAGAAAAATATTCTTGAAAATTAGCATTGATTATTTTGGTCGTCACCCCTTTCCTTTCAGCCAAGCGGACATGGTAGCGCGTCTTTTGATGCATTTCACTCAAGAGAACCGCTAGGGTCTTTTCAATATTCAGAAACCACTCTTGTCGAGGTTGAAAATATGATCCGTGCGACAGCCTTGCTGGCACTTTATAGAAATTCTGGGACAAGAATTTTAGGCTTTCGCTGTCAGAAATACTTGGACTAAAGTCCAGTCGAACATAAACGACCGTTTCATCTAGCAAAAGATTCAGACTCTCTTTAATAAACTTCAATAGGTCGGGAGAGTATGACTTAGCCACTGGCCCGTAAGGTATATAGTAGTAACTTTTATTTTGCACGAGGGGAAATTTCACCGCTTGAAAATACGCGACCATCTCCTCACCTTTCTTAATTACAAAACGTCGGACTGTCCTCTTGTTCTGCCAGCGAGAATAAATATCCCCCTGGGTAAAGGGGGCGTTCAATTCTTTTAAAAATGACTCGGCATCAAGAGTCTTTATCTCCTCAAAGGTAAACATATAGTGATTCTACCATTTCTAATTTTACTTTTCTATTTTTTAGACTACACTTGATAAATGCCTGAATTACCCGAAGTCGAGACTATCAAAAGAGAGCTAGCCAAAAAATTGGCTGGGCAGACAATCGCCGATGTCGAGATACTTTGGGACAAGACCGTCTCGCCTACTTTACCCCTTAAGTTCAACAAATTGATCACGGGTCAAGCGATTTCTGGTATTGAACGTCGGGCTAAGATGCTAATTATCAGATTTGCTAACAAAGTCAGTTTACTAATCCACTTAAAGATGACCGGCCAACTGATTTTCGTCCCAAAAACCGGAAAAATAATCAGCGGTGGCCATCCGACAAACGATGTTCAGACACCCGGCCGTCACACCAGACTAATTTTTAATCTCAAGAGTGGCGATACTCTATACTTTAATGATCTACGCAAGTTTGGTTGGGTCAGAATACTTGATGAAAAATTAAAGAGGTACCTAGAGACCGAAGTCGGTGTCGAGCCATTAGAAAAAAGTTTCACCCTGAAAGTTTTCTCGGAGATTCTTGAGCGCTATCCGAATCGCACGATTAAGCAAGTAATGCTCGATCAACATTTGATTGCTGGTATTGGTAATATTTACGCTGACGAGGCTGTCTATCTTACTCACGTCTTACCAATGCGTAGAATAAAAGATCTGAAAGAAAAAGAAGCGGCAGCCTTACACAAAAATATCATCGCCGTCTTAAAACTCTCTATCCAAAAAAGGGGTACTTCGTCAAAGAATTACAGAAGAAGCGATGGTACTATGGGTGGTTTTATGGCTTATTTAAACGTTTATGGGCGCAAAGGTGATAAATGTAAAAAGTGTAAAACTCCAATCCTCAAAATCAAACATGCTGGTCGCGGAACACATTATTGTCCGAAGTGTCAGAGCTAAACACCTTAAGATTATTCAAATTATGAGTCGCGTAGGACCCACCCGTACTCGGGAAGGGTAAAGCGCGAATAATTTGGATAATTTTAAGGTGCTAGATGTTCAACATCCTAAACATCGCCACACCAAAAGCAACGGAAACATTTAGTGACTCCTTGCTACCAAGCATCGGTATCTCCGCCACTTTGTCTGCCAGCTTCAAAAGCGATTTAGAAATCCCCTCGACTTCGCTCCCCATTACAAACACCACTTTATCTTTTCTATTGAATTTTATTTTTTTATAGTCGACTGACTTTTCTGACTGTTCAATCATGACAATCTTGTAGCCTTCTTTTTTTAATTGCTTTATCACCCATAAAACTTTCGGAAAATATTCCCAATCGACATTCCGCTCCGCGCCAAGAGCTACTTTCGCAATATCTTCACGGTCTCGGCCAAAGCGGTCTTTCGGTGTCGGCGTCGTGCCGCACAAAATTATCTTGCTAATGTTTAAAGCATCTGAAGTACGAAAAATCGAACCCACATTAAAAGTGCTGCGAATACTGTCGAGTACCACTATGGTTTCTGGTGTTTTTTTCACGGAGACATTCTATGCCTTTACCAGAGATAAGCAAGCCCTGCTTATCCCCACTTTTGTGCTATAATATTTCTATGACACATACATTCAATGTTTTCCCAGACTTGCTCTCTTTCGCCCTTATTGCGCCTTTTATCTTAAGAATAGTTGTCGGTTTAATTTTCGTTAATCTCAGCTCTCTAAAGCTTAATAAAGAACGAGCGGGTTGGATTAACTCTTTTAATCTTCTAAAAATCAAACCGGCCGGCTTCTTTACTGGACTACTTGGCATAATTGAAAGTGTCGGTGGTTTTCTCTTGATCATCGGTGCTTATACTCAAGTCACGGCACTTGTCCTCGGCGTTATCTCGCTTTGTGAAATGCTAATCGAGTACAAAGAAGACTCAATTCTAAAAAGAGACTTCGTTTTCTATTTCCTACTCACAGCCATCTGCGCTTCCCTTCTCCTCACCGGCGCCGGTCTCTTTGCGATAGATATACCAGTTTTATAAAAATAATATGGACCCAGAAAAATTACCCCAGGACAGCAAATTCAAAAAAGTATTCTGCGAAGTAATCGAAGAAGGTTTAAATTATATGGTGAAGCACAGCGGTTTACCCGAAACTTACGCTGTTAAAGTGTTGAATCACGCCAGATCCCTAGAAAAACCACTTGATAGCGATCTAGATGCCAGAGTATCCGCACATGAGTTTCTGGACATGATTGACGCCACTGTTGACTTCCTCAAAGTACCAAACGAGCTTGAAATTAAATTTGCGGCAATATCGGGAAATATTGCTCTATTAGTCGAAGGACTAAAAAAGATGGACCTTGGTATGCCGACAGAAACCGCTGCGGCAATTGGAAAACTACAAAGCGCTCAGACTGATATCACTGCCATAGTAGAAAAAATTCACGGCGCCAAAACTGATTTAACTAAATAGCCCGCTGGTTTCTGATACCCGTTGGACATTTAGCCTTTTTCTTGTTATATTCTTTGGCATATCCGCCCATAGCTCAGCTGGTAGAGCAGCTCCCTTTTAAGGAGAAGGTCGTTGGTTCGACTCCAACTGGGCGGACCCGAATTTAGTTTCTAGAACTGTTGAGAAACAAGGATGGTTTGATAAGCCAATTCGTGTTTTTGATTTGAAGCCAATTGGAATAGAACTTTTCTACAAGTTAACTAAATGCTACACTTACAATATTCTAACATTATGTAAATGCAACCAAGATTACAAAGATACAAAAACTTTATAGACACTCAATTTATCGATAGTCTTTCTTGGAACAAAGACTACTCTTTGGATAGTTTAAAGACCGAATTGAGGAATAGAATCACCTCTGGGGTGTTCAATAGGATTGTGTTTACAGGTATGGGCTGTTCGGCGATTGTTTCAGATGTTATCAAGGGTTTTTTCGTTGACCAACATATTCCAGTCTATATTGATGTTATTAATGACTACGGAGCAGCCGTACTTTTCGATAAAGAGACTCTAAAAGATGAAAAAACCTTGCTGATTATTAGCTCATATAGCGGTTATTCACAAGAGCCAATAAAGTTCTACCAAGAAACAAAAACACTTACCTCAAACATTATCTTTTTGACTTCTGGTGGAGAACTGGCGGAAATAGGAAAGAAAGATGGTGTATCAATCATCTATTGGAAGCTTAGACAACCAGACAGAGAATATCCTCTATTCCACGTTCCTCAGTACTTCAGTAGTTTACTTGATATCTTTTGTGAATTAAAAATACTTAAATCTAATTTCCAGACTGAGCTTGGAGAGACAGCCAGAATGCTAAGACAAGAGTTTACTGAAGATAAGATAAAGGTGACAAAACTACAGGCTAAACAACTCAGAAAAAAAGAAATCATTCTTTTGGCTAACCCAAAGTGGTACATCTCCATATTGAAGCTGGTAGATATGCACCTTAACGAAATGGCTATGGCACAAGCTCACCGAAACTTATTCCACGAATTTACCCACAGCGAGGTGGCTGTCCTTACTGCCCCAAAA
>CAIJXO010000114.1 GCA_903824735.1 uncultured bacterium
TAACGTCCTGTAGTCTGTTATTAATGCCTCATTGGTTCCGTAGTTTAGAAACTTATCAGACTCGGAATCAAAGCCTAGAAAAATCTTTGTTTTATCTGTTATTGGTCTATTTAGAGAATCGTTATAGGGGTACGACATTTTTTGCTCCAATATCAACTACAGGGAAGAGTTCATCTTCCTCTTGTTTTTCGCTGTGACTTTTGTGCCGGATTGCTTTTATCTTATTCTCGTCTATCTCTCCTGCGAAGATGGCGATGCTGATAGACCTTGCCGAATTACCTCCAGCATCTCGTTTAGTGGCTCTCATTGCGCCCAGGTTAGTCCTGTATACATTTTCTCTTCTCTTACTTGACGATAAATTGTCTTCAATATCTTTCTTTCCTCTTTGCAATAGGAGTCTATACTGGAATACTTTTTCAAAGGCGATGTTATTGATGTCGTCAATATCTTCTACTTGATTCCATTCCGGATGGGCACTCACCCATTTATCCACTTCCGCTATGTAAATACCGAACTCGGTTTTGTTAAAAGTAAGAGCTGCCACCTCTTGAACTTTACCCGCCAGTCTTTCCGGTATTTCATTATTAACCCCGGTTGAGCTCTTAATTGTAGATTTGATTATGCTCTCCTTTAACTCTTTCTTTATTCCGGGAGCATTAACCAAGGCCAGCTCGGTAAATCTTCTCTGCTTTAACTTTAGAGCTGGTAGACCAGCTATTTTCGTTGAATTATCTTTTTCTGACATATTGACCTCTTTTATTTGAGAATACTATCATCTCATATCTTTGAATAACACTCAGGATTCAAACTTATCGTCTTTTTTGAACCTGCTTCTCATTCTATTTAGGATGGCACTTACCGCAGAGGGATAGCTATATCCGAGCTTGTCTGATATTTCCTTCTGGGTCATTTTGGGGTTTTCAAACAGGAGCTTAATAACATTTTTTTCATTGGGATGAAGATAACATTCAGAAGAGTCGTCATTAAGCATTTGAGTGAGCATTGCAATTCTACCTTCGTCGAAATTAATCTTTTCCGCTACGTCTTCTTTCTCGTCGACAATTGAGAAGAATCCGCCTGGATGCTCCTGGCAAAAAGTGAAGATATCATCTCCGGAAATAACATTGGCTTTCTTTTTTAAATACATGGTGGCTTTATAGGTGACGAAGTTGGTGATGCATTTGAATGCGAAGGCGGAGAATTTAACTTTCTTAGAGGGGTCGAACTTGGGGATTAGCTTAGTTACAACGAAAACCGAAACTTCTTGGTAAATATCCTCTTTCTCTTGAAAGGGAATATTATTATATTTGTGAATAATAGACCATATCATTGGCTTAATACCGATTAATACCTGTTCGTCTTTGTCAGTCTTTTTCTTCTCCATTTTGCTCCACCCCATCTTTTGTCACGAAAACAATTTTCAATTCCAGTGTTTGATAGGGTGTTGATTCAATGGCTACCTGACTTCCGACACAGCCTTCATATTGCATGATTTGACTGTTTTCAAGATTGTTTAAGATAGTTTTGATGTTGTCAAGTGTGACCAGCATCGGACTATTTATTCCCCTTTTGTCTGACATGACACCCTCCTATTTTTCATCCGAAATTGAAGCCGTTGTTCTTTGGAATCTAACACTTTTGAGGCTTCCGCACTCCGGACAAATGGCGGTGTCTGTCTTGAGATATACTTTTCCACAATCGGAGCATTTAACTGCTATTTCTTTGTAGACCTTACCCGTGGTTTTTTTGTATTCACTCATGCTTGTTGCACCTTTATAAATTTTGTA
>CAIJXO010000115.1 GCA_903824735.1 uncultured bacterium
ACCAAAAACACAAGAAGAAAGTCAGCGTTATCTGGGCGATTGTCTGTATTGTCGTCGCTATTAGTATGATTGCGCTTTACGTGCCAATTTTGAGATAGTTGGGGCCCTAATCGTTACTAATCATCTTTAGGAAGACATCTGGAGGAATGTTCACTGATCCGGCGTCTTTCATGCGCTTTTTACCCTCTTTCTGCCGTTCACGAAGTTTCATTTTTCGAGTGATATCACCTCCATACATATGAGCGGTGACATTTTTCTTCATACCAGAAAGACTACGAGAAGAAATAATACGCCCCATCGCTTTCCCCTGAATCTTGAAAGAGAACATTTGACGAGGCAGGATTTTATGTAATTTTTCGACAGCTTCCTCAGCTTCGACATCTGCCCGACGACGAGAAACCACGCGAGCAAACGCCGGTACAGCCTCATCGGCCACTAAGACGTCCAAGCGTACGACATCCGCCACCTTCATCTCGCCAACTTCATAGGAAATAGACGCATAGCCGGAAGTAATACTTTTTAACTCATTAAAATAATTTCGCATAAGCTCGCGTAAAGGCATAGTCAAGGAAACAGATGTGCGGGTATCACCGAAGACTTCTGAATCACCAACTACCGCCTCGTGATCATACAAGCTCTGCATAATCTCACCGAGGTATTTTCCAGGAGTAATAATTTTCACATTCACCCAAGGCTCCTCGACTTTCTCGACAGTATTATCGTCCGGAAAAAGTGAGGGCGAATAAATCATCTCTTCTTTTCCATTTTTATAATATATTTTATAAGTAATGCTTGGGTTGGTTACAACTAAAGCTAAATTAAACTCCCTCTTCAATCTTTCCATGATTATTTCGAGGTGGAGCATTCCCAGGAAACCACAACGGAAACCACGACCAAGAGTACCAGAGGCTTCCTCTTCATGAGCAAAAGATGAATCGGAAAGTCGCAGACGGCCGAGAGCTTGTTTTAAATTATCAAAATCATCCTGACTTTCTGGATACACCGAAGCCCAGACGACGGGGTTTGGAGTCATGTAACCATGGAGTGGAAAATGCGTATCGCGAATCGAAGAGACCGTATCTCCGACCGAGGCAATGCCCGGAACTTTGATACCAGTCACAATGTAACCAATTTCACCAGAAGACAATTTGTCAGTGGCTACTTCACCGGGAGCAAATATTCCAACCTCAAGTGCTGAAAACTTTTCATCGGCCACTTTGAAAATCAATTGGTCATTTTTCTTGACCTCACCGTTTAAAACGCGAATATAGACAATAACTCCGCGATGATTATCGTACTGAAAATCGAAAACGAGTGAGCGGAAAGTATCATTGTCCACAAGCTCGTCCTTTGGCGCGGGCACTCTCTTTATAACTTCCGCTAAAAGGTTTTCTACCCCTTCACCGGTCTTGCCAGATACCTCCAAAATCTCATCCACCTCTACGCCAAGCAAGGAAATAATCTCCATTTTTACATCATCAATCCGGGCTAAGGGTGAGTCGATTTTGCTGATAACTGGGATGATTTTAAGGCCTGAATCGCGGGCCATATTTAGGGTTGTCAATGTTTGTGCTTGGACGCCTTGAGTCGCGTCTACGAGCAAAATAGAGCCTTCCACGGCCTTTAGGGCGCGAGAAACCTCGTAGGAGAAGTCGATATGCCCCGGGGTGTCGATTAGGTTCAAAATATAGTCTTGGCCGTCGACTTTATAAGCCATACGCACCGGCTGCATCTTGATCGTAATCCCGCGCTCGCGCTCAAGCTCCATACTATCAAGCACCTGCTCCATCATCTTGCGCTTCTCAATTGTGTGGGTAATTTCAAGCATGCGGTCAGCCAAAGTGGACTTACCGTGATCGATGTGGGCAATAATGCTGAAGTTGCGGATATGCTTGAGGTCCATAGTGTAGTGAAGATACTAGCATAAAATTAGGCAAAGAAAAACCGCCCTCACCGAAGCGAGGGCAGTTCTCCTCGCTCAGTAAGAGCAGTTGCTTATCCACCCTCCGCACCGCGACCCTGGCCAATGTGGCAGACTTCGTGCTCGGGCACCGTTGCGTCCGGACGATCAACGACCGGAAGCGCATTCTGACAAACAGCTTCCGCCAGAAGACGCTCTGCCGCCGTGGTGGTGTGCTTATGAAGGACGGCAGCGAGATCGCGCTTGAGAGCTGCGCGATTGTCGTTCATCATCAGATCCTTTCCGACAGCCTCGTGCATTCCTTCTTCGTCCACAACCTCTTGAAAGACTGCACAGATCTGCAGTCCGACGAGATTGTTCCGGCACAGCCTCTCAATCGGCGGTGACGTCAGTATGATTCCCGAATTATTTGGCACGGCGGCCTCCTATTCTTTCCTGGTTATTGCGACCCTGTTTCCTCCTCAATCTTAGGTCGATAAAATAATTTTGTCAACCAAAACTAAAGGGACGTATCCCCACACGCCCCACTGCTGATATAATGGCTAAATGACTAAACGCCAGTTTCTCTCTTTACTCCAGAAAGTAATACGAGCTGGAGCAGAGTCTCGAATCGCTTCCTGTCGTTGTGTGCGTTGTTGTAATGA
>CAIJXO010000116.1 GCA_903824735.1 uncultured bacterium
GAGTTTCAAGAGAAGATTGAGATACTGAATAACAAATACAGAAAAACACTACGATATCGTAGTGCCAATGAAGTCGCGAGAGAGTATGGTATACTTAGTAGTAATTAGTAGTTGAGTTGCATTTCACCCCAAGATTTACAGTGATGGATCCGGTGAAAACATACACTAAAAAGTGCGGCCTGTCAACTACAGTTATTATTTATTTAAATAGAAAGCGAGAAGTGCCAGCATCCCCCACCAGCCAATAAATGAGACTATAAAACTCACTGTTATCTTTCTTTGCCAAGACATAGGTAGCAATTCGCCAGCTTTTCCCTCCTTTTCTCTCTGCAACATAAATGGACTAACTCTAAATGAAAGAAACACGCCATTCAAAATCAGGACAATCGCCAAAATGAGTTGGACCAGGGGAATTGTCGTAAAACCTTCAGTACGATAGAACAAAAATCCACCGACAAGGACTAAAATAATACCAATCCAAATTAATGGTTTGGTGACTTTATGGGTTCTAGTTGTTGCTTCAGTCCAATAACTTGATTTTCTCCCCAAGAAACCGTGTAAATCAATTACAGTCACCGCGCCAAGACCGATAACAAACCCGGCGATAAATATAAATAGACTGATGGTGTTTAAAAGCATTGGATATATTATAGCAGAAAATAAAATAGCCCGCGCTTGTGCACGAGCTACTTTAGTCCTCATCTTCGTGAACCGGTATCGGTGTCGCGCCAGCTTTGAGTAAGCACGACCGGCAAATGCAAGCTCTGTTTAGAGCCTGTTCCGGCACCAAGCTGAATACCAACTGAGGTACTACGAGCCAGTGGCACCAGCAGTTATTGCCGTGCTTACCGCCACAGTGGTGCTCACACCCGTTCGGTCCGTGACAAAGAGGACATATATCCTGATCAATTTCAGGTTTCATTTAACCCTTTCCCTTGTTGGTTTTGGTCTATGCCCAGATGGAGATTAGCATAAATGCTATTTAAAATATACATATTACTCAGCCGTAAATATTCCCAAATATTTTTTATATTCAAAATCGCGACCGTATGTAGTTTTACGGTTTCTTTGCTCTAAAATACCTAGTTCCATAAATTTTTTAACCAGAGCATTAGCACTTGGACGTGATAGACCTGTCCATTCCTCGACTTTTCTCACATTCATAATTGGTAGTTCGAATAGTTTTCGTAAAACAACCATTCCATTTTTTGAACGGCTGCCACCAAGATTTTGAATTTTCTTTATATCTTCCTCTCTAATTTTATTGATCTTTTTTGATACATTAATGGCTTGTTCTGAGACAGTAGCTACTCCTTCTAGAAAAAAGTTGACCCATGGAACAACTTCACCCCTGTTGTGGTAGCCCTCTAGCAAATCAAAATAAGATTGTCTATTTTTCTTGAAAAATTCTGATAAGTAAAGTACTGGTCTCTCTAATATGCCCTGCTGACAAAGGTAAAAAGTAACCAGTAGTCTACCCACGCGTCCGTTTCCATCAAGGAAAGGGTGAATTGTTTCAAATTGAGCATGTGCCAGGGCTGTCTTTATAAGAGGAGGCATTTCATTTTTACTGTGTAAGAATTTTTCAAAATCACCTAAAGATCTCTGCATCTCAAAGACTGGTGGTGGCACGAAGCGAGCGGTGGTAGGAGATGCCCCGCCAATCCAGTTTTGAGATCGTCTAAATTCACCAGGAGTTTTGCCTGGAGCGTCTCCAGTCCCCTCTAATAAAGTTTTATGAACCTCTTGTATTAAACGTAATGATAGCGGCAGTGATTCCAATCTTTTTAAACCTTCGTTCATGGCCTTTATATAATGCAAAATACGATCTACGTCTCTCGGTAGATCTTTTGTTATTTCTGTTTCCGCTCTAATGGCGTCACTCATCGTTGCTTGAGTACCCTCAATCTCACTGGACAGAGATGCTTCCTTTCTCACATACATAAAAATAAAAAAATCTAGGTCGGGCAGGAGTTGTGTAATTCCGTCTAATTTTCCTAATGCAAAAGCCGCCCGAGAGTGTAGTTGCTCTGTTAAGGAGCTAAATAGAATTTTTTCTTTTGGTGGAAAATAATCTGGAACAAAAGCCTTAAATCCTTGTGGTTGTTGTATAAAGTTACCTAGTTTCATAGTTTAACATCTCCTTATGAGATGTTAAGATATTAGCAAATAGCTTAACATCTGTCAAATGAATGTTAACTACCCAAAATAACCTTATGAAATAAAGCTAAAAAAATCAATGCGGAGGATATGGGACGATGTTGGAAGGGTTTTAAGAAAAAGTCGATAATTTATGACTCATCAATCGGAAACCCTATTCCTTTTGCAATTTCCAAAGTACGACTGGTACTAAAACCTTTTTTAAATTTAACACTACCATCCTTATGGACAGCATATCTATCACCACCCTCCCACCCATATAGAGTAGTTACCTGATTTGGGGTAGTTGAGTCCTTTAGCCAATTCATAACATAGGTCAGACAATACTTTATGTTCAAACCTTGTGGTTGATTACCGGGCCAAGTGTCACCCTCAATTGCTTGCATAAACAACACGGTAGCTTCGTAGTTAGTAAGCAAATTTGCATTCAAACTATTTTCGCTTTTATTTTCGTCGAGTTCTTTCCCCTCATTCATATTTATATTATATCAAAACTTCTTTGCGGGCCATGTGAGTTAAGTACCCACGCTCCAATGCCTTGTAAGGGTATTCTAGCACTTTCCTCGGGCGGTTGCCGAGGCATGTGAGTCACTATCTCATTTTTCCGCTGGGACGGGATCGAAGTAGACTTTCATGTCTTTGAGAGCCATTTGACCCTTGAGGTTTGCGAGCATGGCGAGTCGCTCCTCCGTCGTACCATCCTCGAATATCACCTGTGCCCCTTTCCTGAAGTCGGACTCAATCTTTTCAGGAGTACGTTCTGGCAAAGGCTCATTGTTCACAAAACTCGTATAGCCATAGAACTTTTCAATGGTCTTATTGATCTCGTCTCTCATTCCAATGAGGCTGATATCAACAGTATCTATCAAAAGCTTGAACTGCTCGATCAGTGCCTCCTCTCGGATGTAACAAGGTTTGCAGTATCGGTCTTTTGCCAGACTGCAACGGTAGTAGATGTAGTGATGAGTCTTTCCGTTCTTCTGCCTCTTGAAGCATTCGTCAGCAATGATGCCTGAACCGCAGACTCCGCAACGCATCAGTCGAGAAAACGTGAACGGCTGTCGTCCTGTTCGTTTGTAGCTTCGATTCTGTGAATGATCTTTGAGAACTTTTCGTGTCAGCTCAAACAACTCCTTTGTGATGATCGGCGTATGTTTTCCTCGGTACCATTTTCCACTGCCTTTCGGATACTCGAACTCACCATAGTAGAAAGTTCGGCGCAGGATCATGGTGATGTCACTCATACCTATCGGACCACCGTTTCTCGTAGTCGCACCGATTTCTTTGAGCCAGTGATGGAGCTGTCTGTTGGTATATCCTTCGTATGCAACTTTTTCAAATATCTCTTTTATGACTGGTGCACGAACTGGATCGATTGTTTTCACACAGAGCTGGTCTTTAAGTTTTGAATCGAGATATCCAGTTGGAGCAACTCCTGGGTACAGTCCCATTTCAACTCGCGCCCTCATTCCTCTCTGCACATTAATGCCTCGGTTATCGTTTTCGAGTTTTGCTTGCGAACCGAGGATCATGAGCAGGAATTTGTCATTCGGATTGCAGGTAAAAGTCTGTCCGAATGTTCGTATGGTTACAAGATCGCCACGATCCATGAGGTCTACAATCTGTCCAAGGTCGCCAGCGTTACGGCTCAAGCGGTCGGTATTCCATGTCAGGATTGCGTTGTACTTCCGAGCCTTCAAATCTTGGATAAGTTCGTTGAAGACCTCTCGTTGACCAGAGTTCTTTGCGGAGTGCGACTCAAACTTAGTACAGGACACTGTCAGGTTTTCTCGCTCGGCGATAGCCATCATCTCCTTGATTTGCGAATCAATCGAAAGAGCTTGCCGTTCTTCGGCTTCCATAGACTTGCGTGCATACAGGCAATATCTGATTGGTACAGGTTGATTATCTTTTAAAATGCGACGATTCATGTCCTTATTATAAAATTTTTCAAATCGTAAGACTATGGAACGACTGGCTATTTCTCTGAAAACGGGACAAATGCGACACACCCTACGAATTGGTATAATTGGGTTCTAATGAACAAGAAAAAGAAAGTTCCAGAATTCATAAATCCATTCAAGGATGCTCAAGAAGAAAAGGATCGAAAGTTCGTTGATTTTGTCGTGGCAGACTATGTTTCTGAGAAAGGCACGAGAGTAAAGCTCACGCAGACTATTTTCACTGGCGGATATCGCAAGCTTACCTTGGAGGAAACTGTGTATGTAAAGAAAACAGAGGCAGATAAAAAGCTCAGTGAGATTCTGCAATTGAAACCACAGGATCAGATACACCGAGAAAAGTATCTTGTGTTTGATGTGACGATCGACACTAACGGAAAGATGAAAATGGTGCGAAAGGACAACCCGAGTGAGTTTGCAGAGTTCAACAAGAACGAAGCGAAGATGATTATGTATTTCTACAGGCTGAACAATGTGGTGCTTGAGAACGCTCCAAAAGATTTAGATTTTATATACAAGAACAAGGAGAGCGTTCGTCTAGCTAAGTACGACATCAACAAAAAGTTTTCTTACGGATTCAAATCTCTCATGAAC
>CAIJXO010000117.1 GCA_903824735.1 uncultured bacterium
GAGTTTCAAGAGAAGATTGAGATACTGAATAACAAATACAGAAAAACACTACGATATCGTAGTGCCAATGAAGTCGCGAGAGAGTATGGTATACTTAGTAGTAATTAGTAGTTGAGTTGCATTTCACCCCAAGATTTACAACCTTGATATGACTTGCGATTCACCACAGTTTTGTGGGTATTTTATTTTAAGTATCCGGAAGACTGTGGTGAAAAACCATAGGTGCCAGCTGATGTCCATAAAGTTTGGATTGAAGCAAGCACAAACCAAAGAAGAAGGAAGGCGAGCATGAGCAAGCTAATGAAAGCGTTCGGTGCACTGTTGTCGAACGTGGATCCGGACAGGGTCTCACAGGCGACCATCGACTGGATCAACCAGCACCCGAGCGAAGCCGGTGTCGAGGTCACGAAGTGGTTGGCGAACGGTTGCCGACTGATCGTCGGCGAGCCGAAGGTGATCAAGCTCGATCCGTCCAAGAAGTTCGACCCTGCCGAGTTCATCGGCGCGGGCTGGACGATCTGGAAGGGTCCTGCCGACGGTGACGGCCTCAAGGGCAAGGAAGAAATCGACGAGCGATCGCTCGCTCTCACCGAGGTGGACCTGTCGAAGGTCATCCTCGAAACCTGCCTCAAGCAGGGTGAATCCTCAATCCGCGGTGAAGAGAAACTCGCGCGCTTCAAGGCGCTCGCGCAGACGATTCGCCTCGGTGGAAATGCGTTCCTCGCTCTGTGGGAGGACTACAAGATCAACAAGGAGAATTCCTGCTTGGAGTGGTTGCGGAGGAACCGTGAGGTGACCTACGTGGACTTCATGGGTCTCGTCCTTCGGAACCCGCACGGTGACCGTTGCGTCCTCTTCCTCTACTTCTATGGGGGCCGGTGGGGCTGGCTCTACAGCTGGCTCGGCCGCGACTGGGATGCCAGGCGCTTGTCGGCGGGTCTCGCAAGTCAGGACTAGGTCATTTGTCACTGGGCTCTGCACTTTGACACTTGGAACTTGGTTCTTCCGTTGAAAAAATCGTGGTAATTCCACCGCTGATTGGAGCATCTCCAATCAGCGTTCAACCTCACACACTCGTGTGGGGTTTTGTTGTATGTGTGCTAGAATAATTTTGGTAGTAGGTGAATATGTCGGAGATCAAGGTTTCCGACTACCGAATCCAGTATCCATAAACTGAGAGCGTCCGCGATCAAGGTTTCGGACGGAGGGTTTATGTAGACACTTCACAAAAAATGAAGATACTTGGTATAAAGTGTTAGGGCATTTTGATGCAGAATAAGATTCAACCCCGAGAGCATTCAAGGGGTGGTGGTATGGAAGACATTTTATACAATCCTTCGGAACCCGAACGGTAACCGTTACGTCCTCTACCTCTACTTCAATGGGGGCAAGTGGAACTGGAACTACAACTGGCTCGACAACGACTGGAATGCCAAGAACTTGTCGGCGGGTCTCGCAAATCTCCTCATTTCTCCCTTGTCTATTTGACAGGGGAGTTTTGTTTGGCGAGTTGTCCATTCCAACCACCAAGCATTTTGCTGATGGCCTCTATTTGATCTGACAAAGCAATATATTTTTTGTCATCTAGCGATTTGGTCTCCCATAAAACCATCAGTAGTATTTTTACTGTATCAATTTTTCTTATAGCAATACCGACGTAAGGTCGTTTTTCATCTTTAGCAGAAAAACTAGCAATCGAAATTGACTCAATTATTTCTACAAATAAAGTATCGATTCTGTTACCTAGAGAATGTCTGTGTAATTTCGGTAAGGTCTGGTAATATCCATACCAAAGTATATACACTGTTTTTACCGACTGAAGTAAGGGTAAAATCCGTGGGGGGGGGGGTAGATTTAATGTTTTTTTCTTTATGAACAATATTTTGCTCGGTCATAAATACGAAGATATCATATCAATGGAAAATCTCCTAGAAGCATGGAAAGAGTTTTTATCTGGAAAGAAATCTAGACAAGACGTTCAAGAGTTTCAAAGACACTTAATGTCGAACATTCTTTTACTTCATCGAGAATTGAAAGATAAAACTTACAAACACTCTTCTTATGAAGTATTTAATATTTCCGATCCAAAACCCCGAATAATACACAAAGCCAAAGTTCGTGACAGATTATTGCACCATGCTATCTATCGAGTTTTGTATCCATTTTTTGAAAGAACTTTCATTACTGATTCATTTTCTTGTAGAATAAACAAGGGTACGCACAAGGCCCTGGAAAGGTTCAAAACTTTTGCTAGAAAGGAATCTAGAAATCACACTAAAACTGTCTGGGTTCTTAAATGCGATATCCGCAAGTTTTTTGCTTCCGTTGACCAGAAAATTTTGTTAGAAATACTAAATCAGTATATACCGGACAAAGAAATAATTAGTCTTCTATCAGAAATTATTGGGAGTTTTTATTTGACAAAAGAGGGAATTGGTTTGCCATTAGGCAATTTAACTTCACAGCTTTTAGTAAATATTTATATGAACGAATTTGATCAGTACGTGAAGCATCGATTGAAAGCAAAATACTATATTCGTTATGCCGATGATTTTGTAATTTTTTCGCAAGATAAGGAGTGTTTAATTGGATTGATTAATGAGATACGGTTTTTCCTAGATGAAAGACTACATCTGTATTTGCATCCGAACAAGGTATCTATAAAGACTGTAGCTTCAGGCGCTGACTATTTAGGTTGGGTTAATTTTAATGACCATCGAACCCTAAGAACTGCAGCTAAAAAGAAAATGTTTAGAAAATTAGCTGAAAACCCTAAGGAAGAGGTTCTGACGTCTTATCTTGGTATGCTAAGTCATGGAAACGCTCGAAAGCTCTCGAAGAAGGTTGACTATTTTTATAATTTAAGCTAAGATGGCGACTATGTTAATGATCAGATTACAACGAGTCGGACGAGTGCATGAGCCAACTTTTCGCGTGGTTTTAGTGGATTCAAAGCGTGGACCAAAGAGTGGTCAAGCTTTGGAAGTGCTAGGAAATCATGATACCAGAAAAGCAAAGAACAACAGCAATGTTGATGGCGATCGTATCAAGTATTGGATTTCTAAGGGTGCTCAACTTTCTGATACTATGCGCAACCTTTTGATTACCAAGAAAATTATTACCGGCAAGAAAGTAAATGCTCTTCCCAAGAAGCGCCCAATCAAGAAAGAATTAACCGAAGAGGAAAAGAAAGCGGCAGAAGCAGCGGC
>CAIJXO010000118.1 GCA_903824735.1 uncultured bacterium
AAGATGGGACTGATGAAGAAAGTAAACCTAAATACAAATCCGTAGAAGTTGATAATATCATCAATAATACTAGTCCCATTTGGACAAAATCACATAAGGCCAAAAAAGAAGTTAAGCAAATAAAAAATGCTCAGTACTTTGCCTCCTTGCCTAAGAACCGTTTTAAAAGATTTTTGTATTTCTTAAAACCTAAAAACTTTGCAAATTATTGGTTTAGCAAACGCGGCTTGATAACGTTCGGCAAGATCGTTGGAATTACATTGTTGTTGTTATGTTTATTTATTGGAGGTCTTTTTGTCTATTTCCGTCAAGATTTAAATGCGATCAGCCCAGGTGAGATTAACAAAAGAGTGCAAAGTACAGTAAACACATATTTAGACCGTAATGGTCAACTATTATGGGAAGATAAAGGCAGCGGCGACTATAAATTAGTTGTTGAAAGTGACCAAATCAGCCAATATCTAAAAGATGCAACCGTCTCAATTGAAGATAAGGATTTTTATAAGCACGCTGGTGTTAGTATATCTGGACTAGCAAGAGCTTTCTTTAATAACATAGGTGGTGGCAGCACTCAGGGTGGATCCACATTAACCCAACAATTAGTTAAACAAGTATACTTTGCCGATGAAGCTCAGCAACGTGGCATAAATGGTATACCAAGAAAAATAAAAGAGTTGGTATTATCGATTGAAGTTGAACGAATGTACAATAAAGACCAAATTTTAACTCTTTATTTGAATGAATCTCCTTACGGTGGCCGACGCAATGGTGTAGAATCAGGCGCCCAGACATACTTTGGTAAATCGGCTAAAGACCTGACTATAGCCGAAGCTGCACTGCTAGCCGCTATACCTCAAAATCCATCCGTATATAATCCCTACAATATCGCTGGTCATGCAGGGCTCCTAGACAGACAACATACAGTGATAAATAATATGGCTGATCTAGGATATATCACCAAAGACCAAGCCGATGAGGCAAAAAAATACCCAATAATAGATAATCTGTTGCCAGAATCAACTCAATTCAAAAATATAAAGGCACCACATTTTGTTCAGATGGTTAAGACTCAGCTAGAAGACGAGTTAGGCAAGACTACTGTTGGTAAAGGCGGATTGACTATCACAACCACTCTAGACTTAAGAATACAAACAAAACTAGAAGAAGCAATGAATGATATGTTCACGTCATCTATACCTGATTATGCTGGTTTTAGCGACGGTGCTGCGACAGTAGAAGATACGAAGACTGGTCAGATAATTGCGCTTATGGGCAGTCGTGATTATAACTATCCAGGTTTTGGTCAGGACAATGCAGCCGTATCCAGTATTCAACCTGGATCAACAGTTAAGCCTCTTGTATATTCTGCGCTATTCCAGCAAAAGGCCACTGGACAACAAAATTATGGTAGCGGTAGCATCTTAAAAGATGAGAATATTGATTCGTTATATGGAGCTACAGTCAGGAACGCAGACAGACAATTTAAAGGCGATATAACTATAAGATCTAGCCTAGCGACATCCCGAAATATACCAGCTATCAAGGCTATGTACATATCTGGAGTAAAGACAACTATAGACACTATTCATAAACTAGGTGGAACAAGTTATTGTACAGAAGGCGACGAAGTGAATGTCGGTCTGGCGGCCTCGATTGGAGGTTGTGGTATAAAACAAGTCGACCTAGTAAATGCATATGCTTCCCTAGCAAGACAAGGTGTATATAAACCACAATCAACAGTCCTGGAGGTAAAAGATAATGTCTCGAACCAAATCTTAAAAAAATGGGCCGACGTAGCTGGCGATCAAATCATCGATCCACAATCAGCTTATATCGTAAGTGATATTTTAACTGATCAGGTCGCAAGAATACCACTGGATGGCTATCATCCGGTTGGAATGGAGATCTCTGGCGTACAGACTGCTTCAAAAACAGGCACATCTGATAAAGACGGACAAGCAAAAGACATTTGGATGATGAGTTATAGCCCAGCCCTAACTATGGGTGTCTGGTTAGGTAATTCAGATGCAACGATACTAAAGGTCGGTACATCGTTAATACCCGGCTCGATAGTAGATAAAGTTATGGAATACGCACATAAAGACGTTTACGCCGCTGAAGGTCTATGGAAATCTGGTGACTGGTATACACAACCATCCGGCATCCAAAGAGTAGATAGTGAGCTATACCCTTCATGGTGGTCAAAAGCTCAAAGCCAAGCTACAGTTAAAATGACATTCGATAAAGTCTCAAAGAAAAAAGCAACAGCATTAACCCCTAATGATGCTAAGATCGAGCTTGATGTTACAAAAACAATCGATCCAATAACTAAAAAGGATGTTTTTACT
>CAIJXO010000119.1 GCA_903824735.1 uncultured bacterium
AGGGAGAATCGAACTCCCGTCTCATCCTTGGCAAGGACGTGTTCTACCACTAAACCATACCCGCGTGCGAACTAGCACACTATAACGCAATTTTGTTTTTTTTACAAATATTTCGCTACCTTATTTTTTACATGCTAGAATTAAAGAGAGAATTTCTTAAAAGACAGTAAGATTTTTTCAGACAAAATTTTGACACACCGGGAACGTTTTGTAGATAGTTTTGGCCAAAAAAGACTTATTTTATAAACTCATTTTATCCTCAAACTGTGGATAACTCTGGGGATATGTTAATAAGACAAGTCTTTTATAGGGGTATTTTGGAGGTTTGGTTTTGAGCCATAAAATCCGTCTTTGACAGAATACGTTGACAAATAAGGGTATTCTAAAGCGACAGGTCCAAAAAGAGCCGAAACCTGTCCATTAAGGACAAGATTATGTTACACGTGAAACATTAGGACTTGGTTTCATGTGAAATGGAGAAAAAATGACTAGAAAAGATAAAAATAGACAGACAATTGAGGCTTATGATAAGAACGCGAAACATTACGCGGATGTTTTTGATAGTTACGGTGTTCGGAGAGATGATATCGATCGAGCATTAAAATTTAACACAAGTAACAGTAAAATCATTCTTGAGCTCGGCTGTGGGAATGGTAGAGATGCTAAATATGTTGTTTCCGAGGTTGGGGTGGAGAATTATCTTGGAATTGACGCTTCGACAGAGCTAATTAGGCTTGCTGTGGATAAACTACCCGAGGTTTCGTTCCAACCTCGGGATATGCGGAAGTTTTTTGCTAGCCCTGATGTTTCTGGTGAAACATTTGGGGTAATTTTTGCTTTTTATTCGATGTTACACATGGAACGTGAAGAACTTGTGCATATCCTGTCTCGCTGTCACCAGAGCCTTAAGATTGGCGGTGTTCTGTACGTTTCCAGTAAGTATGGGGACTATAGAGAGATAGAAATAGAGAATTTGGGCGACAAAAAATACTATTATTCATATAAATCGGAAGATCTGGAAAGTATTTGTCGTGAAAAGAGTATGAATTTTGAAACGATCTACAAAGTTATTCATGATAGCGATTACGGACCATCATTTACTATTGCTTTGCGGAAAGTAGGGTAGTAGAATGCCGGCGCTATCGATAATCGCACAGAAAAAAGAAAAGTTGGCGATCTAGGGGAACAAATTGCTTGTACGTTTCTTGTGAAACGGGGTTTTGTCATAGTTACACGGAATTATCTGCGCAAATGGGGTGAAATAGATATAATTGCCCGAAAAGGACAGAAGCTGCACTTTGTGGAGGTAAAAACAGTTTCCCGCCCGCATCAGAATGCATTCGGGCAAGCGCATTTTTCACATGTAACTGATGGTTATAGACCGGAAGACAACCTTCACCCGTGGAAACTTAGGCGTCTAAGTAGGGTAATTCAGACGTATTTGCTAGGTTATGACCAGAAAAGAGGTGTTTCATATGAAACTGACTGGCAGTTTGATGTAATTACGGTGTATTTAGACAATTCAAACGGGCGAGCTCAGGTAAGGTATATAGAGGATGTAGTGCTGTAGGATAGTGTCCGATAGATGTCCGTTATGGTATAATCTGATTATGAACTCAGAAACATCACAATTTCCACAGGAAAAGCCCCCTGTTATAAAGTTCAAAGAAAATGCTGAACTGTACAAGCCGTTTGAGGGCTTTGCCTTTCCGACCACTGTTCGTGACGGTGTCGTTGCTCAGCACATAAAAGCAAAAGGCGAACTAAGAGAATATTATGCTCGTCCAACTGAGCCTTACGAGATGAAGATTGATTTCCTCAGGAAAAATGGGGTGGCTGATCGTAAATCAGTCCTCACTATCTTGGGAGCAAATTGGCCATTGTTGTATGCGGATTTATCTCAAAGCGATCGGTCTATTGTGGCGGTAGACGAAAATTTGAAACAAGTGGAGTTTTTGAATGATTTTCTGACTGACCCAAAGAAATTTGAATCTGGTTTTAGTGATAACGATATTGATTTTGTCTCTAGGGCAGATGTGCCTTATTACCCGACAGATGTTGCCGCGTTGAAATTAGGTTACAAGACGATGCTCCTCAAGCCTGGAGCGCAAAAGCAGAATCAGGAGATTGGTAAGAGGCGTCGTAATGGGCAAAATGCCGAGGCCTTGAGGGGTCGCTTGGAGGGTATTGCTAGGACTGGTAATTTGAATGTGATAGTTGCAGACATCCGACATGCTGTGCGGGATTTGGATTTGAGTGGTGTAGATTTCGTTGATCTATCAAACGTGCCAGAATTAATTGGCGCAGAAGAAACGCAGGGAATAATTGATAATCTGGCACCGCAGACTCTTGTCTACATGGCATTTTTAAAAGTCGGGACTTCGCCTGAAGTTGTCAACGATTTTTTCAGTACGTTACACGGCATTAGGTTGATTGATTCTCTTACGGATAGTCGAGTTATTGGGGCAAATATGGTTTTGGTGGAGAAGGAGTAGATAAATTACATCTTGGAAAATCACACATAATATGTTACTATCGGATGATTCGGGGCGTGGTGTAACGGTAGCATACACGCTTTGGGAGCGTGCAGTTCGGGTTCAAATCCCGGCGCCCCGACAAAAGATGAAATCTAAGCAAAAATTTACCGTACTCATTTTGGTTTTTGTATGTTTGATCGCTGGTGCGGTTTCCTTTTATTCTAAGGATAAAGGAAGCTCCGATAGAGAACTCATCACTGATCTAGATACACCGATCGAAGAAGTTGACACCAAAGAAACAATTTTACCGATTAGTAACAGCCAAATTTTGTATGTTGCACCGGAGAAAGAAGACTGTGTTTGGAGCGAACGGCATCGATGTTATAAAGTGAAGGAAAGTGATGACCAAGCCTGGGCTGTGTTTCATTATGATATAAAATATTTTATTTTCGAACCTGGTTATGATTACAAATTACTTGTCGACAAACAGGAGTCTAATGATTTGAGTCTGAACCGAATACTGGAAAAGAAACCTAGCGAAAATACGAAATTCTCACCACTAAAGGGACAGCTATTGGGTTCAATATATGATAACGGAATTGTCTTTGTTTATTCAACAGATGGTAAGGATATTTATTATCAAGGGGACAAAATTAAAGGCACCGATGTCTCCAGTTTTTCACCGATTGAGAATGGCCGCTATGCCCACTTTTATGCTAAAGATAAAAATCACGCATATTACAGAGATCGAATGATTGAAGGATCTGATCCGTCCTCATTCGCTATTTTGTGGACCTTACCACCAGAGGGTTGCCAATTAAGCACTTACTCAAAAGATAAGACGCACCTCTTTTTCAATGATCAGATAGTGAGTGGTGCTGACTTGGAGAGTTTTACTCCTTTGATCATAGGTCCTGTGAAGGGATCGCTCGATAAAACTTACGGAGAATATGCTAAGGATAAATATCATGTGTTTAAGGGTTCACAAATATTGGAAAACGCAAATCCAGCTGAGTTTGAAACGGAATGCCACTACGGCTAAGAATTAATAGATGCCAAAACTATTTCAGAAAAATGTGAGCAATTGTCTGTGGAGCAGGCCTGTCGATATAAATCCCGGCGCCCCGACAGAAAGCTAATTCTTGACTTGTATATGTAATATGTATAAGATATATACGTCAGTATAATAATGAAAAATATGACTACAAGAGTAATTTTTAACATCGATAGTAAACTTAAGATCCAAGCTATGAAGAAGGCTCAAAGTGAAGGCTTACCTTTTGGGGCTGTTCTTAAGCTGGCCACCAAGGCCTTCGTCGAAGGTGTCTTTGACGTCGGGCTCGTTCCCAAAGAAGGTTTCAATACTGCTACCCGCAAGGTCGTAAGTAAAGCCTTTAAGGATATCAAGACTGGCCGGAATTTGTCTTCTCGTTTTGCTACTGCGAAAGACGCCGTTGCTTATCTTAAGAGCTAAACACTACAGCTTAAATGGAGGCTATCTTTCATAAACAGTTCAAAAAGAAACTGAAGAAATTACCGCATGCTATACGGGAACAATTTTACGATCGTTTGGAGGTATTTATGATTGATCCAAATAATAAAATGCTTCATAATCATTCGGTGGACAAGGCTTTTTCTGATTGTCGGAGTATCAATATCACTGGAGACTATAGAGCTATTTTTAAAGAAGATAAGGGTACTTGCGTATTTATAACAATTGGTACACACTCAGAATTATACTAATATGCCAAAACTATTTCAGAAAAATGTGGAGGATTTTACCTGCGAAAAGTGTGGAGAAAAAGTCGTGGGCAGCGGGTACACGAATCATTGCCCCAAGTGTTTGTGGAGCAAGCATGTGGATATAAACCCTGGTGATCGGGCGGCAGCTTGCGGGGGAATGATGAAGGCGATCAGTGTAGTACTCGAAAAAGGGGAGTATGTTTTGACTCATCACTGTGAAAAATGTGGGTTTGAGCGTCGGAAGAAAGTGGAGAAAGAGGATAATTTTGATGAGGTGGTGAAAATCTCTAAAAATCTGGCGAATAGATAAATCTACTCAGTCATTTGCCACATACTTTCGAAGATAAACTTCATCATGTATGATAGGTCGTTACTTTCAACTATAAAACCAAAGCTCTCCTTCTTTGACGATATAAACGCTATTTTATTGTCGAAAATACAAATTATACCATTTGAATTAAATGCTTTTGGTAACCAGTGTATTTTCCTTAGTTGTGCTTCGCTCGCTTGAAAATCAGTTTCAATTTTGTCTCTTCGCTTTACGAGCAGGACTTTAGACCATATTCCTTTTTTAATTCTTCTTTTGACCCAACCTTTCATGTACAACTCGCCAAATATGTCCACTAGATCTTCAATCGAACTCCAGAACAGCTGTTCTTTGCTTTTGATGAGAAGCAGTTCTTCCATTATATTTTTTACCCCGTTGATGCCATCGTAAAATTTTATCTCTGGTTTTGCGATATTTTTTTGATACATCCCCGAGAGAAAGGGGACGGCTCTTTTCAGTTCCTCCAACCGTTCTTCATTTTTGGCAACTAAAATCTGAGGGTCTTCGGCGATAAAAATTCGGCGTCTTCCTTTTTTGCTTTCAGATAAATAACCAAGTTGTAAAAGCTGTACGACGATGTCATAAACCGTCGTTCTTTTGATTAATGTCTTGCGGGCCGTATCAATTATCGTCGCCCGCCCTAACTCCAAGACGGCCAGATACACGGAGATCTGTTTTTGATTTAAACCCTGCTTCTCTAAATCCTTATTTATGTTCATACATTTGATATGACGATATTTTCCGTCATATTGTTATATTGATTATAGAGGACAATATATTAATATGCAAATATGAAAAAGTTATCCTACGGTCTCGGATCCCTCCTACTGTTTGGGTTACTGATGTTTATTTTTTCGAGCAATAATTTGCCATCGAAGGATATCAACATTGGCGTTATACTACCGTTTACTGGAAGCTCTGGTATAACTGGTGAGCAAAGTAAAAATGGCTTGGAGCTAGCTTTGGATCAAATAAATCAACCTAACGTAAAAAACAAGATTAATTTGTTGTACGAAGATAGCCAAACCAAGACGGAAACTGGTTTGTCGGCGTTTTTGAAACTTAAATCTACGCAGCAAATTAAATTTGTTATAACTAGCGTTAGCGGTGTAGCCCTGGCAATATCACCAGTTGCTAATTCCAGTGGTATCGTTCAAATGGATGTCGTTTCGGCTACACCTAAATATTCTTCGCCGAATGATTTTACTTTTAGAACCGGACTCAGCTCATATTTTTTCGCTCAGAAGATGTCTGAGATTTTACTCAGTAGGGGAATAAAGAAGGCCGGAGTCTTATTTATTAATAACGACTATGGGCGAGGATACGTAGATGTATTTGAGGCTCGTTATAAAGATAACGGCGGAGAAATAATGGCTAATGAGGGATACGCCCAGGAATCAATCGATTTTCGTACGCAGATTGCTAAGATTATGAGCTCGGGTTGTCGGGCTGTCGTTTTAGTTTCGCTCCAGAAAGAAACGCCAACACTTCTGAGACAGGCAGAACAACTCGGATTGAATTTACCCATCTATTCGGATGTTTATGCCGCTGAATTACCTGAGAACTTGAAACTAGAGATTTCACAGAACATCATATATTTAAAACCC